>CBIHPC010000443.1:0-4455 GCA_966211305.1 uncultured Niastella sp. | reverse complement strand
ATAGCTACATGGTGCGAGCAGGAGGGGCATGAGGTTACGATGATCTGCTATACCGGTAGTGAGGATTTGAGCAGGGAAATTCCGGATAAAATAGACCTGATCTTTATCAGTTCTTTTACCCAGTCTGCGCTTTTGGCCTATGCAATCAGCAACTATTTACGCAGCCGCGGTGTAGTAACCGTTCTGGGCGGCCCGCATGCCCGGTGTTATCCCGATGACGCTGTTCAATACTTTGATTACGTGTTGGGCTTTACCAGCCGGGAAATTATTAAAGAGGTATTAACTAATTGTTCACCGCAACGCCCTGCAGGTAAAAAATTGTGTGCAGGTAAACAACCTGCCTCTTTATGTGGCATACAGGAGCGCTGGAAATTTATTGAACCTACTTTAAAGAAAGCCCCTTTTATAAAGATCGTACCCATTTTGGGAAGTGTTGGCTGCCCTTATACATGCCCGTTTTGTATTGATTCAACCGTACCATATCAGGCTTTGGATGTTCAAACCATAAGATCGGATCTTCAATTTTTGCTTACAAAGTTTAAAAGGCCCTTTATAGGATGGCATGACCCAAATTTTGGAGTGCGATTTGAAGAAAGCATGCAGGCAATTGATTCAGCTGCGCCGCCCAACAGTTTTCGTTTTATTGCGGAGAGCAGCCTTTCTATATTAACGGAGGGGCATTTGAAAAAGCTAAAAGCAAATGGCTTTACCGCCCTGTTGCCGGGTATAGAATCCTGGTATGAACTGGGTAATAAATCGCGGTCGTCCCATATTGCCGGCGCCGAGAAAGTGAAACAAATATCGGAACACGTTAATACTATTTTTCGCTATGTGCCATACGTGCAAACAAACTTTGTACTGGGCCTTGACAGCGATTCAGGGGCTGAACCCTTCGAACTCACCAAACGCTTTATAGATTATTCCCCAAAGGCTTTTCCCGGCTTCTCACTGCTTACAGCGTTTGGTGAGGCCGCCCCGTTAAACCTGGAATATCAACAAACAAAGCGGGTGATTCCGTTTCCATTTCATTTTCTGAATAACCATTTGGCCATGAATGTGAAACCAAAAAATTATGATTGGGTCGACTTTTACGATAAAGTGATCGATTTAACTGAATATGCATTTTCGCCAAAGGCAATTTTTCGGCGGTTTATAAATACAAATGGTTTTAACGCAAAGTGGATGAATGTGATGCGGGCTATTTCTTCTGAAGGATGGGGCAGGTTAACATTTTATCGGCAGGTAAGGCAAAACCTTATTAAGGATCGCAACTTTAGAAAATATTTTGAAGGAGAATCACAGCAACTGCCCGATTTCTATTATAACATTATTAAAGCTGATCTTGGCGTGTGGTGGCAATGGCTGCCGGGTTTGGCCGTCTCGCATAATGCATATGCTTATCTCCAGAATACGAAAGGGCACAGCCAATCGTAGTAAGATTTTTAATCTCGTATGCATAAAGGGGAGAGAACAGCTTATCTGTTTTCTCCCTTTTATTTTTTTGAACATTGTAAATAGCAAGCAATACCGGAAGGGTATGCTTAAAATGTAATAAGATAATCATAACATTAATAAACGTACCTTGGAAAAACTTCTCACTAATAATTTAAGCTAATACAAGATCATGTCTGAATTGCACAATAGAGATGAAAACAGGGAACGGTCCGATAATCTATTCCCGGTAGTTGGCGTTGGCGCCTCTGCAGGCGGGCTGGATGCTTTTAAAAGATTGATCAAAGCCATCCCTGAGGATTCCGGCGTTGCCTATATTTTCGTACAACACCTGGAGCCGTCGCATGATAGCATGCTGGTGGAGATACTGCAAAAGATAACCTCATTGCCTGTTCAGGAAATAACCAATAATGTAAGGGTTGAACCAAACCGGGTGTATGTGATCCCTTCGAATAAATTGCTGACGGCAAATGACGGCCGGCTTGAATTAAGCCCCCGCGGTGCGAAAGGCGAGAAGAATATGCCCATCGATCTTTTTTTCACTTCCCTGTCTGAAGTTCATCAGAGCCATGCAATAGGTGTTGTTTTATCAGGAACCGGAACCGATGGTACCCTGGGGCTGATGGCGATCAAGGAGCATGGCGGTTTTACTTTTGCGCAGGAACAGCAGTCTGCAACCTATTCAGGTATGCCACGAAGCGCTATCGATGCCGAGGTGGTGGATTTTATTCTTACGCCCGAAGAGATCCCGGTGCACCTGGCCAGGATATCGGAGATCTTCAGAAATGGAATGGAGGAGGAGAAAGAAGATAATAAATCGGCCGGGGAAGAGGCCTTCCGTCAATTGATCGCCTTGTTACGTGTGCGGAAAGGGAATGATTTTACCTATTACAAACAAACTACCATTCGCAGGCGCATCATTCGCAGGATGGGTTTAAATAAAATTGAGCATATCACCGATTACCTTACCTATTTCAGGGAGAATATTGCCGAACAGGACCTCCTGTACCAGGATCTCCTTATTCCGGTTACGGGTTTTTTCCGCGATCCTAAAGCTTTTACGGCATTAACCGAATCGGTGTTTCCGAACCTGTTAAAGGATAGAGATATTGACAACCCGTTGCGCATCTGGATAGCCGGTTGCTCAACTGGGGAAGAGCCTTATTCAATGGCTATATGCCTGAGCGAATATCTGGGAGATAAAGTTGTAGACTATAAGATCCAGATCTTTGCCACGGATATCTCTGAAAAATCGATCTTAAAAGCCCGCATGGGCATTTACTCGAAAAAAGATATGGGCGGATTAAGCGCCTTCCAGATGGAAAAATATTTTACGAAAGTAAATGGCGGCTATCATGTCAATAAGTCAATAAGGGATATATGTGTGTTTGCCTGCCACAATTTCCTGAAAGATCCGCCCTTTGCAAAAATGAGCCTGATCAGCTGCCGGAACGTACTGATCTATATGGAAGCGTTTCTTCAAAAAAGGGCGCTTACCACTTTTCACTATGCGCTGAATGAGAATGGATATTTGTTACTGGGCAACTCTGAAACCACCGCCCCGGCATCGGAACTGTTTGCAACCTATGGCAAAAGTGAAAAGATCTATAAAAGAAAAAGCGTTCCCGGAAAGTTTTTACATCTTACCTCCGGTAAAACAGAAAATGTATCTAGTGGCAATGCGAACGCCGGTAAAAATGATTCCGGTCGCTACGATTTTCAGCGTAATGCCGATGAAGTGGTTTTAACCAGGTTTTCACCTTCCGGCGTAGTTGTGAACGAACAAATGGAGATCGTGCAGTTCAGGGGGCAAACGGGCGCATGGCTGGAACCATCGCCAGGAAAACCAAGCCTGAACTTGTTGAAAATGGTTAAACCAGGTTTGGCTTTTGAACTGCGGAATGCATTGCATAAGGCAAAAACAGATAGCCAGCCGGTAGTAAAAAAAGGCATTCCCCTTACGTCTGCAGAGAAACAACAATTGGTGACCTTTGAAGTTATCCCGTTATTGAATACGATAGAACGCTATTACCTGATCCTCTTTTGGGATGAAATGGTTAAAATGCCGGTCGATGACCAGGAAGGATCGTTTAAGGAAGCCCCCGATAAAGGGTGGGCCGAAAGCGAACGGAACAGTCAGTTAGAAATGGAACTGGCCCGGTTGCGTGAGGATATCAGAAACATTACGGAAGACCAGGAGGCGGTTAATGAGGAACTGCAAAGTGCAAACGAAGAATTGTTGTCGGGCAGCGAAGAGCTGCAAAGCCTGAATGAGGAACTGGAAACATCGAAGGAGGAGATCCAAAGCACAAATGAAGAGCTGACTACGCTGAACCATGAACTGTTAGACCGAAATGAACAATTAAATATCGCCCGGTTGTACGCCGAATCTATAATAGCAACGATCCGCGAGCCCCTCATTGTTCTGGATAAAGAGATGAAAGTAAGAACGGCTAATCAGGCATATTATAAGAAGTTTAAAACATCGGAAGAACACACGGAAGGAAAATCTTTTTACCAGCTTATGAACGGGCTTTGGAATATCCCTGAACTTCGAGCGGCCCTCGAAAATAGTATGTTAACAGATGGCCGTCTTGCCGATGTTGAGATCAGGCATCAATTTGAAGATATTGGCGAAAGGATCTTATTGGTAAATGCCTGCCGCATTGCCCGAATAGATAATGGTGAATTATTAATACTGCTGGCTTTTGAAGATATCACGGATTCCCGGAACCGGGAGAATGATCTGATTAATTTTTCAGAAGAACTGGAGGTTAAAGTAGAGGAACGCACCCTTTCGCTTAAAGAAGCCAATACAAAGCTACAACAGTCAAATGACAGCCTGGAGCAATTTGCTACAATTGCCTCCCATGATCTGCAGGAACCTTTGCGAAAAATTCGCACTTTTTCAGCACTCCTTAATGAAAGATATGGTAAAGATATAGCGGGTGAAGCCAGGGAACTGATCAACAAGATCAGCCTGGCAGCAAAGCGGATGTCGGG
>CBIHPC010000442.1:0-4479 GCA_966211305.1 uncultured Niastella sp. | reverse complement strand
GAACTGGCATTTGAAGGTTTGCGCAGAACCGACCTGGTTCGCTGGGGCATTCAGTTTGAAGTGTTGAGCGAGGCAAAGCAAAACGTGATCGATATGGCAAATAAAACAGGGAAGTATGCCGATATGGATCTGTTCAGGGCGTATAAACTGGAAACGGCTACCACATTCAATGATCCTGTTGTAGCCATTCCATATATCGGTTATAAAGCAGCGCCCACGCCGGCAGAGCAGGCGCAGTTGACTGCCGACGGATATACATTGCTGGATATGCGCAGCAATGTGGCGCCCCATGGCGGCCGGGAACTGGCCGCAAGCCAGGCCTGGATAAAAGCTATCTTCAGAGGGCTCGAAAAAAATAAAACGGAACTGCTGCCGCTGAACACAACTACAATAGATAATAACCCCGGTTTGGCCGGGCAACAACATCCTTTGTACTAGAATAAAAATGATAAACATCCGAAGGGGTGGGTCGCCTGGAGCGGCTCACCCCTTTTGCTTTAATGTTGTTGTGATGAATTATCTCCCCACGGAACAAATTTTGCTGCACTTGTTATTCAGGGTGATGCCATCATATTATTTCACATAAAAAAGGAAAAACCATGAAAAGAATGATTTTGTTTTTAATGACGACGTTTCTGACCGCTACCTTTTTGCATGCACAAAAACCTGAGGTGATCATAAAAGATAAAGCCGGGTGGAACAAGATCGGCGACGCTAAGGTTGATTTTAGCAACGACAAGGACAAATTCATTTTAATAGGGAAAGATAAATTCAAATCACTGCAGGTAAAAGTAAAAGATGCGCCTGTTCATATTGAAACCATGACGGTAGAATATGAAGGGGGAACAAAAGAAGATATTTCGCTGGCTTCAGAACTTAAGACCGGTTCAGCAAGCCGGGAAATAGAACTCAAGAATCCCGATAAAGAAATAAAGAATGTAACCTTCGTATATCGTACCGTTGCCGGTTCCGGAACTTCCAAGGCGGAAGTGGAACTATGGGGTATGAAATGATCTGAGGTAGCGCGGCTCTTATAAGAGCCATGATCATCCTATCGACGGAATAGCAGCCTGCCATTGGGAGGCTGCTATTTTTAAGTCCCTGCTGTAGAAACTAATACTCGATTTATGAAATGTGTTCCCCATTTACGGGTATACCGGTAGCGATTACCTGAATATCCGGTTCGATGATATTTTTTTTATTGGGGCGATCGGTTTATATATGCGGATCAATAAACGATAACAGAATTATCAGCGTGTATTTTCCGGTTTAGTTGTTCCCGGTTGCTTCTTCCACCAAAGCCTGATGCGTTTTTTGAGAACCAAATACTTTATTCAGGTGTTTCAGGTAATTGGCTTTATGCACTTCCAAGGTAGCGTACTGTTTTTAGGTTAAAATGGGGCGGTAAAAACTTAAAACATACCATTTTTACCTGGGAAAAGAGGTTTGTAGCTATAACTCATCAACTCGTTACCTGTTCTCCAGCCACTGCAAAAAAGCGGTGGTTTTTTCTTTGCCCAGTAACAGGTCGTCGGGATTGGGAACAACCAGCTTTACCAAAAGCTTTCTGCCATAATAATGTTCCACTTCTTTAATGGCGCTGAAGTTCACCAGGTACTGGCGGTTCAGCCGGTAGAATTGTTTAGCCGAAAGCTGGTTCTGTACCTGGTCAATCGATTGGGGAAGGGTATAGGTTTGTTGTTGGAATGTTACTATAGTGGTGGTGTCGTGTTTTATATAAATATATGCGATCTGGTCGGTGGCAAGGGTAACGTATTTGTTTTCCTTAAACACCAAAAAGCTTTTCTTGCCGTCATCAACACCCAGTCTTTTTATCAATTCATCGAAATTGGGTTGGGTATTTTGTTGAAAGAAGTTTTTAAAGCTGTCTACTTTTTCAAATGCCTGTACCAGTTGCTCCTTTGAAAAGGGCTTTAAGATATAATCGATGCCGTTTGCTTTAATGGCGTCCATGGCATATTCGCCATAGGCTGTGCAGAAAACGACCGGGCAGTTTATTTTCACTGCCTTAAAAATTTCGAAGCTCACGCCATCCGACAGTTGAATATCCATAAAGATCAGGTCGGGCGCTGCATTTTGTGAAAGGTAGTTCACCGCGCTTTCGATACTTTGCAGGCTGGCAACAATATCAGCGCCGGGTTTAATTTGGGTGATCAGGCCGGCCAGTGATTTTGCCGCTTTTACCTCGTCCTCAATAATGACTATTTTCATGTATTACAGGTAGTTTTATCGTGAACAATGTATCGTTGGGTAGAATGGTTATTTTTTTATCGAGCAAATGCGTATAGCGCTGGTTGATATTTTCAAGCCCCACTCCTGTAGATGCTTCCGGCGTTCGTTTTAATTGTACCTGGTTTTGAACAACGATGAAATCGCTTTCAGAATATATTCTTATCTGCAAGGGCCGCTCCAGCGAAACCACATTGTGTTTTATACAATTCTCCACCAGCAATTGCAAAGTAAATGGCGGGATCCAGGTTTGCTGTAACCGCGGGTCGATCTCAACCGAAAGATCGATACCTTCTTCAAACCGCGCCTTCAACAGGAACACATAAGCGTCCATGATCTTCAATTCCTCACCCAGTTTTATCAGGTTCAGTTTACGACTCTCGAGGGTAAATCGGTAAAAGTCTGAGAGCTTCAAAACAAATTCAACCGTATGTTCATCCCGGCTCTCTACCATATACTTTAACGTGTTAAGGCTATTGAACAGAAAATGTGGATTAACCTGTTGTTTCAGTAATTCATATTGTGCGCCGAGGTTATCCATTTTTGAGCGTTCAAGCTCAATGCTTACCTGCTGGTTATGATAGCTCTGGTACAACAGCTGAATGAACATATAGAACGTGATGGTTATTAAAATACCTCTTACCTCAAACATTACCATCGTAGCGCCAAATGGCAGATGCGTTAAGATGAACTGTTGCAGGCTGGCCAGCACGAACATGACCAGTAAACCCAGCGCCAGATTTTTCAACAGCCGTTTTACCGAAAAGCCATGTGCAAGATCCTTTCTTGAATAAGCCGGCAGCGTGTACATATTATAATACCATACGAACAGCGCGAACAGGGTGGTCAAAACAAAATTGGCGATGGTTTCATATAAGCTGAAATGCCGTTCCGCAATTTTAGGTATCGATAACAGGATACCCACCAGTATTGAGCTGATCCATATTATTTTACCCGATATGTTGAATGTTTGCTTTTTCATTGATGACTCAAATATAATTTGAATTCGCTTCCTTTTACCGCTGAGGGAGGGTGCGTAGGCTATTTGGGTTGCAGGTTAGGCATTTTGTGCCTTGAACCGGACATGCCGGATACCGGTGTCCAACTCACCCCCCAAATAGTCCAAACCGGCATTTTATCTATCCCCACCCTTCGAAATTGATGTCTATTTGTGTCACGATTGACGCAGGAACGAATTACAAAAACTAAAAAAAGGTGTATGAAAACAGCAATAGTAATGATAACAATAGCAGTGATGGCCGCCGCATTTGCGCGCCCGCTGTATAATAAAGACAAAAGCGAAACTACCACCGCTGGCAATAACAATGGGTTTGTGGTAGCCGAACTTTTTACTTCGGAAGGTTGCAGTAGTTGTCCGCCCGCCGATAAGCTCATTGAAAAGATCACGCTGGAGAATACCCGCAAATCAGTTTACGTGCTGGCATTCCATGTTGATTACTGGGACCACCAGGGCTGGAAAGACCGCTTCAGCGATGCGGCCTACACCGCCAGGCAACGCCGGTATGCCGGTTGGCTGAACCTCGAAACCATATACACCCCGCAAATGGTGATCAATGGTCATAAAGAATTTATTGGTTCCTATGAGAACAATATCACGAAGGCCATTACAAAAGAACTGGCGCAACCGGTTATGGAAACCGTATCGCTTCGCCCCCGTGTGGAAGGCAACAAACTGCATGTTGAATTTACCGCAGCTGCAGGAAAGAATGCCGAACTGGTGCTGGCGCTGGTGCAGAAAACCGCTACAAGTAATGTAAAGGCCGGTGAAAATACCGGAAGACAATTAACACATGTACAAATTGTGCGGCAGTTATATACACAGGATGTAACTGATAACAAAAAGATCACACTTGATCTGCCCAATGATTTCAATGCAAAAGCTTTTGAGTTGATCGGTTTTGTTCAGCAAAAGAAAAACGGACGGATTACCGCAGCTGCCAAAGCTGAATTGTAAACAGCAGATGCGGGTTCATTATAAATTTTAAAACAATTAAAAACTATAACAATGAGTGCTTTAACAACAATCGTAACGAACATCGAAAAGGTATTGTACACCGGTAAAACCCGTACCACCGGCGGAAGGGATGGCGCTGCTAAAAGCTCTGACGGCCGGCTGGATATTGCCCTTACACATCTTGGTACACCCGGTAACGGAACAAATCCCGAACAGTTATTTGCCGCAGGCTGGTCGGCCTGTTTCCTGAGCGC
>CBIHPC010000441.1:0-4484 GCA_966211305.1 uncultured Niastella sp. | reverse complement strand
ACTATAACGATCATGACCATGGTATTACCGCCGATCATGGTATCGAGGGCCATCGCCAGTAAGAACAGCACCGTGCCCATGCCGGAAAACTGCCGTAACACAAATGCCAAAGAGCTGTAATAGCGGGCGAAAACCCCAAAACGTTTTTCAAAATATTCGTATGTGCTCAACCCGATCACTTTGCGGTACAGCGGTACTATGAACCAGATGGTGCCTAACAAAACAACCGGCACCATTAAACCCTGCACCAGCAGGATCCAGTTATTGGTAAATCCTTCGGCCGGATATGCCAGAAAGGTAACGCTGCTGATCAGCGTAGCCAGGAGCGACATGCCGATGGCCCAGGCCGGCACCCTGCCCTGCGCCAGGAAAAATGACTTCAGGGAGTTTTGCCTGCGGGCAAACATAAAACCAACCACCAGGGTCACCAACAGAAAGGCCACAATGATGATATAGTCAATTAAATGCAAAGAGATCTTGAACATATGGCAATTATAAGTTGATACAATCTGTTAGAAATTCCAGAGGCCTTCCGGCCATTGATAACTGCCGGGTTTTACCGTTATAAATAAACCGGGATCATTTGTTCGCATACGCACCACACCGGGCGCCATTTCTTCCACAGGAAAAAAACGCGTCAGCCCCGACTGACTGATCAATGCCCAGGCGGTAGCGCCGCCTTCCACGATCAGTTCCTGCACCATGCTGCGCTGTAACACTTCATGCACCAGTCCGGCCATTTTCGCCTTCAACTGGCCCTGCTGAAACGCGATATCCCGGGTTGAATCTTCATGAATGGCCACAATGGCTTTCCCATGTTTTTTTACCAGGGCCACTACTTCATTCGCCCATTTTACATAACTGTACGTACCGGTATGCACCGACCTGATGGTTTCATCGGGCATATAACATACCGGGCCGCCGGCAGCCTTAATCGTTTTGATAGCATTACGGCTATTGGCAAATGTTGTTCCGCATACAAACAAACTGAGCGGCAGCCGTTCGAACTGTTTGTCGTTCGCACTCGCAGCTTTTCCTCCCGCCAGCAGTTTGTCGAGCATAGCGGTGAAAAAGCCGGCAGCCCCGGCGATCAGCGTTTTATTGTCGACCCGTTCGGCCCAGGCCTGCAGATCGGCGGTTTGTGCAGCCTCGCCTACAATTATTCCTGTAGCCGGCAATGTTGCAGCCACTTTTTTTACATGCACCGGGTAACCATTACAACGCAGCATGTCTTCGATCACTGAACTGGTAATGGCAAAATCGGGATCATGCGAAAAACTTGATTCATGCACCGGTTTACCATGCAAATAATAACGGCCATCCTTAATAGTTCTGCCAAATGCGGGGTTGGCCGATACCAGTACCGCTTTATCAAAACCGGCGAGCGACAATTGCGCCTTCAGTTCTGCCAGTACATGCCCGCGCAGGACCGAATCGGTTTTCTTAAAGATCATCTCCGGTTTCAGCGCCAGCAGCGCGCGGGTATGTTTTTCCATTTCGCGAACCGCTTCCGCTTCCGGCATCGACCGGGTATCGGTGGCCACTACAAACAGGTCGGCATCAGTATCTTTATTTACCTGAGCGCCCAGCTCCACTTTGAGGTGATAGCGCAAGCCAATGCCCGCCAACTCCGCGGCCCCTGTAAAATCGTCTGCTATCACCGCTATCATTATACTGGTTTTTGTTGTTTTACCCTGTGTGTACTTAATTGCACAGCCGCTTCTATGGCCAGTACCATGGCATCGGGACTGGCTATTCCCTTCCCCGCAATTTCAAAGGCGGTACCGTGGTCAACCGAAGTACGAATGATCGGCAGGCCCATGGTAATGTTCACGCCTTTCACACTGTCCATTTGTTTTTTCTCGGCATTCCATTTAAAGCCGGTAAGTTTGAAAGGAATATGGCCCTGATCGTGATACATGGCCACGATGCCGCCATAGGTACCGGTAGCCGCTTTTGAGAACAGCGTATCGGCCGGCACAGGCCCGTCTACATCATACCCCATTTTTCGGGCTTCTTCCACCGCAGGTTTTATTTCGCCTTCATCTTCGGTCCCAAACAAACCGCTATCGCCTGCATGCGGATTTAAACCGGCCACACCAATTTTCGTATTCGTGGCGCCCAGTGAAAGAATGCCGTTGTGCAGCAATTCGATCACCTGAATGATGCGGTCTTTTTTAACCAGGTCGCAGGCTTCGCGCAGCGATACGTGTGTTGATACATGGATCACGCGCATATTCTCCTCCACCAGCAGCATAGCGTATTTCTTTGTGCCGGTATAGTGTGCATAGATCTCCGTGTGACCGGCAAAGTGATGACCGGCCTCGTTGATAGATTTTTTATTGATGGGCCCGGTAACGGTAGCGTCTATGTCGCCGGCCATTGCCAGGTCAATTACTTTTTTAACGGCTTCAAATGAAGCATTACCGGCCATGGCGGAGATCTTGCCAAACACCAGTTTGCCCATATCTACATTTTTCAGGTCGAAAACATCAACCGTACCTTTTTTGAACGCAGCGTCCTGCACTTTTGAAATGGCGTTAACGGTTGCAGGTAGTTTCAGCCGTTGAACGATATCGTTGAACACACCGGCATCGCCCACCAGCAGGGGGCGGCAGATGGCATGGATACTGTCGTTCAACAATGCCTTAATGGCTATTTCGGGCCCGATACTGGCCGGGTCGCCCATGGTAATACCTATGATCGGTTTTTGCATATTATAAAAGAGGGAGGTTATTAATTACTTTTTGTTCTTCTTCGGCCGACAACTGTTGTAAGGGCGGCATCATAAAGGTTTCGCACAACCCCTCTTTCTTCATCAGCACTTTTAACGCCCACAACGACTCACCGAGGGTTCTGCCGCCCTGGTATACATTCCCCAACACATCAGACTGTTTTTGCAGTGCATATGCTTTTTCGGCATCGCCCTGTACGGCTGCGTTATACAATTCATTATATAAACCGGGTGCGAAGTTGCCGGTGCTTGGAATAATGCCATCGCCGCCTTTCAACAGCGTTTGGGCAGATTGTGCCGCCCAACCGGCGAAATAACTGAAGTCGGACCGGTTTGCCCATAACTTTAAAGCAGTTTGCAACCGTTCTTCATTGCGTTCAGAATCCTTTAACCCAACTATATTGGAGTGATGGCTCAGTGCTTCCACAACCTCCAGGGGAATTGACATATGCACGGCAGCGGGAATGTTATAGATCATTAATGGCCCGGGTACACTATTGGCCAGTTGTTCAAAATAAGCTTTCATCTGACCGGGCGTCAGCGGATAATAATTGGGCAATGTTGCCACTACTACATCCACACCCGCTTCAAAACACTGGTGTGCAAATGCAACCGATTCTTCCAACACATTGGAAGAAATTCCTACATACAATTCATCCTCATCCCAGGTATGTTTTGAGTGGGCTGCTGCCTGCAGGTAATTCAGTTTTACAGATTGAGGAAGCGACACTGCTTCACCGGTAGTTCCCAGGATAAACGGGATCACCTGATGTTGGCGAAAATTCACCATCATCTTTTCCACCGCTCCAAGGTCTAAAGTAAGCTGAGCAGTGAGCGGCGTTACCGCAGGAACTACTACACCTTTGAATTTCTTATGGTTTTGCATCGTTTAATAAGCTGCATTAAAAATTTCAATTGCATCGGCCTCCGTAATGGGCCTTGGATTGTTCTTCAGCAACCGGGTGATCTTCATGGCATCCACCGCCATTTGCGGAATGGCTTCTTTGGGAATATTCACATCCCGTAATCTTACCGGAATACCACAGGCGCTGATCAATTCCTTTATTTTTTCAATTCCTTTCCGTGCTGTTCTTATATCATCGGCCTCACGCTCACATCCCAATGCTACGGCCACATCGGCGTAGCGTTTGGGCGCAGCCACATAATTAAATTCCATTACATAGGGCAATAACAGCGCGTTCGATAAACCATGTGCCAAATGGAAGGTGCTGCCCAACGGGTACGACAGGGCATGCACACCGGCAGTATTTACCGGGCCTAAACAAAAGCCACCTAACAAACTGCCCATGGCTACCTGGGTGCGGGCCTCTTCATCATTGCCATTTTTTACGGCGGTGACAATATGCGCCGCAATCAACCGCATTCCTTCAAAAGCATACACATCGATCAATGGATGTGCAAACAGGTTGGTATATGCTTCCAGGCAATGCGTCAACGCATCGATGCCGGTAGCGGCCGTGATGGCCGGCGGCACGCTCATGGTGAGCAACGGATCTACATATACTATATCGGGCACCAGGAAGGGACTGATAAATCCTTTCTTCTGGTTATCTTTTTCATCAACCAAAATTGAATTGGGCGATACTTCACTGCCGGTGCCGGAAGTAGCCGGCATGCAGATCAGTTTTTTCGGCCGGCGTTTCAGGAAGCCGATACCGACGATATCTTTCAGTTCCTGTTCGTTATCGAGCAATGCAGCGATCAGTTTGGCCACATCCAGCACACTGCC
>CBIHPC010000440.1:0-4495 GCA_966211305.1 uncultured Niastella sp. | reverse complement strand
AGGAAAGGGCTACGCCCTGGCCGAAAAAGAACAAACCCTGTGGCATGCGCCCGGGCTGTTCGATAAGATCACGGGTGAAATTTATAAAAAGAAATTCGACACGCCGCAACCGCCCAAATACCAGGATGTATTCGGACATACCATTATTGAACTGGCCGAAAAGAACGATAAGATCTTTGGCGTAACACCTGCCATGCCTTCCGGTTCTTCGCTCAAGTTCATGATGGATAAAATGCCCGACCGCGCATTTGACGTGGGTATTTGCGAACAACATGCCGTAACGCTTAGCGCCGGCATGGCCACGCAGGGCATGAGGGTGTTCTGTAATATTTACTCGTCATTTATGCAACGCGCCTACGACCAGGTAGTGCATGATGTAGCCATTCAAAAGCTGCCGGTAGTATTGGTGCTCGACCGCGCCGGTCTGGTTGGCGAAGATGGCCCTACCCACCACGGGGCATACGATATCGCTTATATGCGTTGCATTCCCAATATGGTTATCAGCGCACCGATGAACGAAAGCGAACTGCGTAACCTCATGTATACCGCCCAGCTCGATACAATGGACTGGCCATTTGTTATCCGCTATCCGCGCGGACAGGGCGTAATGCCCGAATGGAAAACTCCTTTTGAGGAAATTCCTATCGGCAAGGGCAGAAAGATCAAAGACGGGCAGGATGTAGCCATTCTTACCATTGGCCATCCCGGTAATTTTGCCACTACCGCCATTCGTGAATTAAAGATGGATGGCCTGAACCCCGCGCATTACGATATGCGCTTCGTTAAACCGCTCGACGAAGCCTTACTGCATGAAGTATTCAGCAGGTACGACAAAGTTGTTACGGTTGAAGACGGTACAGTTACAGGTGGTTTTGGCAGCGCCATCCTTGAGTTTATGGCAGAATACAACTACAAAGCCGAAGTGAAAATACTGGGTATTCCCGACCGAATTGTTGAACACGGCACTCCGAAAGAACTGTACAATGAATGTCATTATGATGCGCAGGCAATTGCAGAAACCGTTCGCTCAATGATGAAGGGAAAGGTTACGGTGACTCAGTTGTTAGGATAGAATTTGTCTAAAATATATACCCTGAAACCTGTTACTGGTTACAAGTTCCATGTTACAGGGAATACAAATAATCTGCCCCGGCTATCAACCCTTCCACCATGAAACGCATCATTCTCACTACAATTGGCCTGTTGTTTTTTATACTGCTGGCAGGCGCGGGCTGGTATTATTCAAAGATCAAACGCAAAACACATCATACGGTAACCGATGTTTCGAATAAAAAACTTTCGACCCGCCTCACCCTTCATGCAAAGCCTTTACTCACTTATGCAAAAAAACATGGATATAATACCAAAACCTGTTTACTGGCAGATATGAGCATTGAATCGGGTAAGAACCGGCTCTTTGTTTACGACCTGCAAAACGACGCTATTCTCGATGCCGGACTGGTAGCGCATGGCCGTTGTAACCAGGACTGGCTGAAAGGCCGGAAGTACGGCAATGCCATCGGTTGCGGCTGCACCTCTTTGGGAAAGTATAAGATCGGAAACCATTACCAGGGCAGGTTCGGGCTGGCGTATAAGTTACATGGGCTCGATTTAACCAATAGCAATGCCTTTAAGCGGTTTGTGGTTTTGCATTCGCATAGTTGCGTGCCCAATGGAGAAGTAGATCCGTTACCAATTTGTCAAAGCGATGGTTGTCCTACCGTATCGGCCGTATTTCTGAAAAAGCTGGCCGCCATTATCGATAACTCACAAAAACCCATGTTGCTTTTTACTTTTGATCAAAATTAATGAACCGCAACACCTGAAAATAAAACTGCCTTTACCACGAGGCAAAGGCAGTTAAATATTATAGAGTTCATGTGAAACACTCACCAAAGCCTGCATTCATTATCACATTAGCTAATTATAGTACCGATTCCGGTTGTCTGTCAGGATCATCATCAGGATTGATCGGCGGCTGATTGGGATCAACATCCTGCTCCCAGTTCTCGTTCCATTCAACCAGGAAGTTGTTGCGGCCTTCCCCTACCATAATGGTCATATACTTCATTTGAATGAGCTCCAGCACCGACAGGAATAAAAAGATAGCGTGTATACGGTCTTTACAAATGTCGAATACTTTTTCAAACGCCATCACCTTTTCCTTCTTCACCGTTTCCAGCGCATAATGACGGCTTTCTTCCATGGTATAGTTGTATTTCACAACTGTATGCACGGGCTTCACATTCCGCTGGTCAACGCGTTTCATTACCTTCTCAAATGTTTTCATCAATTTGAAAAGCGTAATGGTTTGAATTTCAGTCCCCTCTCCGCTTTCTTCACCAATGGCGGCAATTTCTTTGGCGAGGTTGCCACGGCGTACCATCAGCATGCGAATGGCTTCCATTTCAGCCATCCTGGCCGATGCTTCCTTAAAGCGTTTGTACTCAAGGATCTTGTCAACCAGCTCCTGGCGGGGATCTATTTCATTACCCTGCGCATCCAGTTCTTTACGGGGAAGCAACATGCGGGCTTTGATACGCATAAGCGTTGATACGAACAATATGAACTCGCTCGAAAGCTCTATGTTCAATTGCTCCTGGCCATGAATGTAGTCAAGGAAATCCTTGATAATATTACTGATAGGAATATTATAAATATCCAGTTCATCCCGTTCAATGAAGAACAGTAAAAGGTCGAACGGACCTTCAAACTGCGGTAACTTGATCTGATACGATGGTTGACTCACTTGCTGCTGATTTTTTTCCTTCCTGCCCCTGCCGGTGAAATCCCTGCCGACAGCGGGAGCCAACAAACCTACGCCAAAAAAACAATCGGAGGAAATCAGAAGCCAGGGTTCCCTGATTTTGTATATAAGTTGTGAAAAGGAAGATTTTTTACAGTTACCGGTTCCCGGGTTCAAATTAAACGCAAACTGATTACTATTGGCCTGTCTGTACTAAAGGCCCGGTAACTGGAATCCGGTAACCGGTAACGGCTCCATTGATTCTACAGGGCTTATTGCACCCATAGGCCTTAAAAATCAAACATTTAGAACTTCCGCTGATACCCAATGCCGATAAACTGCCTTACCTGCATCCGGGCTGCATTTTTGTTTTTTCCAAAAGTTTTCACATCGTCGTCATAAACCAGGTCAACGCCGACATTAAAAGAAAAACCTTTGTAAACATTCATGGATAACAGGTTGGTCATGAACAGGTCGATGTTTTCGGGATTGTGTTTGTAGTTGGAGAACAGATCGAGCTTGGCCTTGTAGGTTAAATTTTTTATGATCTCGCGGTTTACGGTGGCTGTTAAATAGGCACCGATCTCATTTCGCGATGTTTTGCCGGTATCTACGCCATAAGCGCCTTTGGCCGATAATTCATTGTCACGCACAATTACCCAGCGGGTAGTGATGGGTGAAAGGAACAGTGAAAAAGTTGGGCTTGGTTTCCAGTCCATACCCGCAGCAACGATCACATAGGCCGGTGCCATAAAGGTCGACTGTTTTATTTTGGTGGTATCGTTCGGATACGTATAACCATCGGTGAACTGCGAACGGAAGTTAACCAGCCCGGTCAGGTACATATGATCAAAGAGCTGGCAACCGTATTTTGACAATATATCTATGCGGTCGTTGGTTTTTCGGGTGCCCAGCGATGTGGAATTGATATAACCAATTTCAAGGTCTATGTTATTGTCCCAGGAATGAATGCCTTTTTTATAAAATGCATGAACGTTCAGCAACCCGTTCGCGTTGAAGGAGAACTGGTCACCGCCGGCTGACCAATTCGAGAGCGAAGTTTGCCCTATAGTTCCATTGAACATACCGCCTGTTTTCCAGGTTTTGGCCACGGTATCTTTATCATCCTTTACAATTGTTTTCCCCGATTCTTTTCTTAAGTCCTGAACGGTTTTGTCTTGCCCAATGCAAGTATACGTTATCATTAAAAAAGTTAGCGCCAGTGTAACTTTTAGCATACGGTATTTATATAAAATTTAAAAAGGCATTTTGAATGTGATTCAAAATGCCTTGCAAATATAAAAACACATGATCTATTTCCTACAGACTATTTCTTTAACGAATCGCGAATTTCCCGTAACAAAACGATTTCCTCGGGAGTAACCGGAGCTGCCGCCTCTTCTTTTTTCTTGAAGCGGTTAATGCCTTTTATTATCAGGAACAGAATAAAGGCAACAAGCAAAAATTTAATAACAGCTGATAAGAACGATCCGATTTTTACCGTCCCCATTATTACCAACTTGTCTAAGTCCTGCAGGTTAGCCGCTTCCAAAGCCGGTTTCAATAATAGTGGCGTAATAACATCATCAACAAGTGAACTAACAATACTGCTGAAAGCCGCGCCTATGATAACACCAATTGCCAGGTCAACTACATTGCCCTTGAGGGCAAACGTCCTGAATTCTTTCGTCATTCCCATAATAAATAGTTTTAGTTGTTAATGATATTTACTTCTAATATATCAATTTT
>CBIHPC010000439.1:0-4501 GCA_966211305.1 uncultured Niastella sp. | reverse complement strand
CATTGGCAAACCAGCTTTTGTTCTTATGCACCACGTTCCAGCTGAAATACCGCGGTTCATTGCTTTTGGTATACATCAACGCCTCAAATGAAAATGTGGGCGGGCATTGTTTAGCCAGTTGTTGTACTTTCCATTGACCGTCTTCCGACAAATAAGTGAGCAATGAAGATCCCTTTATTTCCTGCGCGCTATACCCGAGGCGGTCGTGCACCGCATCGTTCATTTCTTCTATGTGAAATGTTTTGCTGTTGATGATGCAAATAAGGTCGGCCGAATTGTTGATCAATAACGCATAATTCTCCAGCGCCTGGTTCTTCTCCATCAATTCGCGTTGCTGGCGGTGCAATTGCAGCAACACATTTACTTTGGCCTCGGTGATCTCGGGGTTAAGTGGTTTCGCCAGGTAATCGATAGCGCCTTCTTCAAATCCTTTCAATACGAATTTCTGGTCTTTAAGTTCGGCCGTTACAAAAATGATAGGCGTTTCGCTGGTTCGTTTGTTCGATTTCAGGATCTGCGCCACTTCAAACCCATCCATACCCGGCATTTGTACATCGAGTATAATGAGATCGATCTCCTGGTTCAGCGCAATTTTCAAAGCCTCGTTACCACTGGTAACGCTGATCAAATTACGGCCCGGCTGGCCCAGGATCTGTTCCAGCGCATAAATGTTATTGACCTTATCGTCAACGATCAGAATATTATCTTCACCCTGTTTTACCATTCTGATTATTTTTTTATAAGCGCCAGTAAATACCGGCTTATCTCATCGGGCGTCATAATATGGTGCACATAACCCGTATTGATAGCTGCCTTCGGCATATCGGCATAATCGGCCGTTTCGGGCGACTGCGCAATGGTAACGCCACCCCGCATACTGATCTTCCTTATACCCGCTGCGCCGTCATTGTTTGCGCCGGTCAAAATGATACCCAGCAGCCGTTCTTCGAATACATCCGCCGCCGTTTCAAACAATACATCTATCGACGGACGGCTGAAATTTACCGGCGCGTCAAAGCTTAAGGAAAAGGTGCGGTCATTTTCGATCAGCAAATGATAATCGGGCGGTGCAAAATACACGACGCCCTTTTCAATTGCCTCTTTTTCATCGGCCTGCTTTATACGTACCTTACATTTTTGTTGCAGTACTTCTTCAAGCAGGTTCCGCTCATCCTTTGCGCGGTGCTGCACCACCATTATCGGTAAAGGAAAGCCTGCCGGCAATGGTTGCAAAATACGGGTCATAGCATACAAACCACCGGCAGAAGCCCCGATCACAATTGCATGGTACACATTTTTATCCTCCATGTGACAGTTACCCGTTCTATTTTATTTTCATAAATATTTTTTCCTTTTTATCGGTCTCTTCAAAACACTTTTGCTTATCGGCAAACAACAACGACTCCTTATTGCCCAGCCCCAGAAAACCAAACGGGCATAAACTTTCGTAGAACAGATCGATCACTTTGTTTTGCAGGCTCTGGTTGAAATAAATGAGCACATTGCGGCAAAGGATCAGTTGAAACTCGTTGAACGATTTATCCATGGCCAGGTTATGTACGGAGAAAACAATATTCTGCCGTAATGATTTATCCCAAAGCACCGAATTGTATTTAGCCTTGTAATAATCGGAAAATGAATTTTTGCCGCCTGCCTTCAGGTAATTCTCAGTATAATTCTTCATATTACTGATGGTTGAAAGCCCGTCTTTGGCCTTTTGAAGGGCATCCTGGTTGATGTCGGTGGCATAAATCACCGTTCTATCCAGCAACCCTTCCTCGCGCAGCAAAATGGCCATGCTGTATACTTCTTCACCGGTACTGCAACCGGCTATCCATACTTTTATGAACGGGTAGGTAGCCAGCCGGTTCACCACATTTTTACGCTGGCTTTTGTAAAACTGCGGATCGCGGAACATTTCGGTAACGTTCACCGTGATCTCCTGTATAAAATGCTCAAATGCCGACTCGTCTTTCATTACCATTCTGCCCAGCTCTTTCAAACTGCCGATCCTGTTCATTTCCATGAACGAACGTATGCGGCGAATAACCGACGCCTCTGCATAATCCGTAAAATCGTACCCGTAAACGAACCGTACCGATTCCAGGAACTGCCTGTATTCTTCATTGACGATCATAACTAATTACTAAATCACAAATTTCAAACAAGAACCAAATAATAAATCCAAATCTCAAACTCCAGGTTCCAAATAAATTCAAATACCAAATTATGTGCAAGGTGTACTCTTTAATTATTTGATTTTGTGCTTTTGTACTTTTATTTGGAACCTGAATTTTTGGTATTGGATTTTTTTATTGATACAGCCATACCCGCATCAGCGACAGCAACTGCTCTATATTCACCGGTTTTGAAATATAATCGCTCATACCGGCCTCGAGGCATTTTTCCCGGTCGCCTTTCATCGCTTTTGCCGTTAGCGCAATGATAGGCAGCCTGTCAAATTGCTCCATTTTACGAATGGCCATGGTAGCTTCATAACCATCCATTTCGGGCATCATAACATCCATCAACACGATCTCTATATCGCTGTGTTTGTTCAACATCTCAATGGCTACCCTGCCGTTCTCGGCCACATAACACTTCATTCCTTCCTCTTCGAGCACATTGGTAAGCGAATAAATATTGCGCATATCGTCATCGACGATCAGTACTTTTTTGCCTTTCAGGATCTCTTCGGTACGATGCAGTTTGCGGATGATCTGTTGCTTTTCCCGGGGCAGCTTCGATTCAACCCGGTGCAGGAACAGCGCCGTTTCATCGAGCAGTCTTTCTTTCGAATTGGATGTTTTCAAAACAACCGTATTGGCCAGCTTTTCGAGTTTCCGCGCTTCTTCCCTGCTCATGTCGCGGCCGGTATATACGATGATGGGGATACGGCTCAGTTCATCGCTCTCTTTTATTTTTTCCATCAGCTCAAAACCGCTCATATCGGGCAGCCCGAGGTCGATGATGATACAATCGAACTTTTCATCCTGCAACATATTATAAGCTTCCTGGCCCGTATAAGCAGCGATGGATTTTATATCGCCATTGCCGATCAGTTCGCGTATGGCTTTGTTCTGTTGCGGGTTATCTTCCACCACCAGCAGTTTTTTCAGCTTGCGGTTCATGAAGTCTTCCATCCGGTCGAATGCGCCCTGCACAGCTTCATGCGTTAACGGTTTCCTGATGAAATCAAACGCGCCCAGTTCCAGCCCTTCCTTGCGCCGGTCGTATCCCGACATAATCTGTACCGGTATATGCCGCAGATCCGGATCGTTCTTCAGTAACCGTAACACTTCGGAACCATCCAGCACCGGCAGCTTCATATCGAGTATAATGGCGTCGGGGCGGTAGTACCGCGCCAGGCTAAGCCCTGTATTGCCCTGGTGGGCCATAATACCTTTAAATCCTTTTTGCCGGGCAATATCAAGCAGGATCCGCGCAAACGCTTCATCATCTTCAATAATAAGAATGGTTTTATCCGTTTCGCTGATATGATAACGGTCATCCTCCGCTTCTTTCTGCGGTGATGGCACATGTTCAGGTATCACTGCTTCCGACTCTTTTTCTATAGGTTTCCTGATCTCGATATTCTTTTCACCGCCTATAACCCCGGCCGCATCAAACTGCAGCGGCAGGTACAGCGTGAACGTACTGCCTTTCCCTTCGGCACTGGCCAAATGAATTTCACCGCCCAGGGCGCCGGCCAGTTCGCGACTTATCGATAAGCCCAAACCGGTACCGCCGAATTTGCGTTTGGTAGAACCGTCGGCCTGTTGGAACGCTTCAAAAATGATACCCTGCTTGCTTTCGGGGATACCTATACCCGTGTCGGAAACCGAGAACACCGCTACCTGTGGCAGCCTGCGTAATTTTTCATTGCGAATGGATGCATCAGGCGTTTGTACATCTATAGTAACTGTAATATTGCCATCACGGTCGGTGAACTTGAACGCGTTGGACAACAGGTTGCGCAGGATCTGCTCAAGCCGCTGCCGGTCGGTAAAGATGGGTGAAGGGAAATGTTCATCCCGACAGTTTATCTGAAACTCTATATTCTTGCTACGCGCCACTTCGGTAAACAGCTGGCTCAGGCCCTGGCAGATCTCATTTACCTGAACCGGCTCGATCCCGATCTCTATTTTACCGGCTTCCACCTTCGACAGATCGAGTATTTCATTGATAAGGTTCAACAGGTCGGTACCGGAGTTATGGATATTCGAAGCGAACTCTATATCTTTTTGCGAAAGTGTCTGATTCCTGTTTTCAGTAAGCAACTGCGACAATATCAGGATACTGTTCAGCGGCGTGCGCAGTTCGTGGCTCATATTGGCCAGGAACTCCGATTTGTACTTACTGGTAGCCTCCAGCTCTTTTGCCTTACTCTCCACTTCTACCTTGGCCAGTTCCAGCTTCTCCTTTTGTTCTTCCAGCAGATTCGCCTTTTCTTCCAGCTCTTCGTTGGTTTGCTGCAGTTCTTCCTGCTGCGCCCGCAACT
>CBIHPC010000438.1:0-4506 GCA_966211305.1 uncultured Niastella sp. | reverse complement strand
GAAGCGGCAAAAGCCGGTATGCACAGGAACTGGCGCTGCAATTGAGCAACAACCCGGTTTACCTGGCAACCGCCCGTCATTGGGATGATGATTTTGAAAAGCGGATTCAACGCCACCAGGCAGAACGCGATGAACGCTGGACGAGTATTGAAGAGGAAAAAAATATCAGCGGCCTTTCTTTTTCAAACAAAGTGGTAGTAGTTGATTGTGTAACCTTATGGCTTACCAATTTTTTTACCGATAACAAATACGATATTGACGCCAGCCTGCAGCAATGCAAACAGGAAATAGATAAATTGAAAAAGGCTGAAAATACATTTATTATTATCAGCAATGAACTGGGCATGGGTATGCATGCCGAAACGGAGATTGGCAGAAAGTTTACCGATCTGCAAGGCTGGATGAACCAGTATATTGCGAAGCAGGCAGATAAAGTGGTGTTTATGGTGAGCGGGATACCGGTGGCAATAAAGGGGTAAATGGTGAGTGGCTCAAAATTCCAACTGTTTTACCAATGACAGCTTGCCTTTACGCACAAAGATTTTATACAAAATGAGCAATAATATTCAACACCTCTCAATTGAACAATCATCATCCGTCGCCTTTAAAGGGCCAGGGGGTAGGGGGTATATGAACTGGAGCGGCGGAAAAGATTCATCGCTTTGTTTACATTATATACAACAGGACAAACGATATCAGGTAGATTGTTTGCTTACCAGTGTGAATGCCGCCCATGACCGCATCTCGATGCATGGCGTGCGGCGCAGACTGCTCGAGCACCAGGCTATGTCAATTGGTTTGCCATTACAAACCATCGAACTGCCCGAACAGCCAGGCATGCAGGAATATGAACAGGCCATGATGAGCAAAGTGACCGCATTAAAAAATGACGGTTACACCAATGCCGTATTCGGCGATATTTTTTTGGAAGACCTGAAACGTTACCGCGAAGAAAAACTGGCTACGGTGGAGATCAAATGCGTATTTCCGCTATGGAAAATATCTACCAAACAACTTATGCAGGAGTTTTTGCAACTGGGTTTTAAAGCCATCATTGTTTGTGTAAATACAAAATATCTCGATAAAAGCTTTTGCGGCCGCCTGATCGATGAATCTTTTGTACGCGATCTGCCTGAGCATGTTGACGTATGCGGCGAAAATGGCGAATACCATTCCTTCGTTTTTGACGGTCCCATTTTTAAATTTCCCGTGCCATTTAGCAAAGGCGAAATCGTGTACAGAACATACCAGGCGCCGCAACAGGCGCACGACACCTGTAACCCAATGAACCAGCAATCAGAATATGGGTTCTATTTTTGCGATCTGCTTCCGCAGGACAAATAAAAAATTAACGCAGGGGCTGCTAATCACATTATATTTCTCATATTGCATTTATGTCCTCAAACCTACAGCAACAGCTACAACAAATTATCGATAACAAAACCAAGCCGCGGGGTGCATTGGGCCGGCTGGAAGAATTGGCATTGCAGATCGGACTGATACAACAAACTACCCGGCCTGTTATTCAGCACCCACATATTATTGTTTTTGCGGGCGACCATGGCATTGCGAAAACCGGACTGGTAAACGCTTATCCGCAGGAAGTAACCGCGCAAATGGTGTTGAACTTTATGCATGGCGGTGCAGCTATCAATGTATTTTGCAGGCAGCATCAGCTCACACTACGGGTGGTTGATGCAGGAGTTAACTTTGATTTTACATCAAATGCCATCGATCTTATTAATGCAAAGGTGGGATATGGCACCAAGAATTATCTTACCGAACCGGCCATGAGCGTGTATGATGCCATTCAGGCCATTGATAAAGGAAGAAATATCGTTAACCAGATAGCCGCTGCCGGATGCAATTGTATTGGCTTTGGCGAAATGGGCATCGGCAATACCTCGGCGGCTACGCTTATTATGAGCGCAATAACCGGGTTACCTGTTGCTGAATTTACCGGCCGGGGGGCAGGATTGAACAACGAGCAGTTTAAAACAAAGATCAACACGCTGCAACAGGTGTATGAAAAACATGCGCTGGACACACTGGGTGAACAACCAATTGAATTGTTATCGCGCGTGGGCGGTTTTGAGATTGCGATGATGGCAGGCGCTTACCTCGAAGCAGTTAAACTCAAAATGATCGTTTTGGTAGATGGCTTTATTGCTACGGCGGCGTTATTGATAGCCAATGCCATTTACATTGCCGAAAAACACAAGACGCTGGTATCGGGCTGGACGACCCTCACAGATCACTGCATCTTTGCGCATACCAGCCAGGAAGCCGGCCATGAAAAAATATTAAAGCACCTGGGGGTTTCGCCATTATTAAGTTTATCGATGCGATTGGGCGAAGGAACCGGTGCGGCGCTGGCGATGCCCATGATACAATCGGCGGTAAACTTTATAAATGAAATGGCCAGCTTCGAGAGCGCCGGCGTAAGCAACGCCGAACACCAAACGCCAAACCCTTAATGCAAGCCGCATGGTTCGGTCCCTGCCAGTAGCCTGCCACGTTTTTTTCACCACTCAGGAGGTGTGAAACGGTTCGTTTGCGAAGCCAGGTTAACCGTGGCACGTCTAAAAAAGATTCATATCATGAAAAAAGAGCTACGCATATTTTTCACCGCCATGATGTTCCTGACGCGGTTACCGGTACCGCGATTTACCGATCATTCGCCGGATTACCTCGAGCGATCGGTAAAATATTTTCCATTGATCGGCTGGATGGTTGCAGGGATCAGCGGTCTCACTTTTTTGATCTTCAATAAGTACATCAGTGAAGACATTGCGATTGCAGCCTCGATCATTGCAGGTCTTTTAACAACAGGCGCGTTTCATGAAGATGGGTTTGCCGATGTATGCGATGGCTTTGGCGGCGGCTGGACAAAAGAAAAGATCCTGCTAATCATGAAGGACAGCAGGCTGGGTTCATATGGTGTCATTGGCATGATGTCGGTGCTGTTGTGTAAGTTCCTTTTACTGAAGGAACTTCCGAAATTCACACCCGATCTGCAAACGCCTTCTATCAATATCTTTTATAATTACCGCTACTTTTTATTGACGCTGGTTGCTGCGCATGGTGTAAGCCGGCTTATGCCGGTGTTGGTAATGCGTTATTATGATTATGTTACTGATCCCGATGGCAGCAAATCGAAACCGGTGGCCAGCAGAAAACCTACGATCTTGTTTTTGGTAGTTCCCACCATTACCGCATTGTTGCCTTTTGTTTTTATAAGCTGGCAGTTTTTGCTTGCGGTTATACCTGTAGTGTATGCGGCGTTCAGCCTGGCCCGGTATTTCAAAAAATGGATCGGCGGATATACGGGCGATTGCCTGGGCGCCATTCAGCAGGTAAGCGAATTGTGTTTCTATTTAAGCATGATCATCATCTGGCGGTATGTTATTTGATTGCTCATTCTGCAACGTTGAGAATTAAATTCCGAAATTTGCCGCATGTCAATTTATCTTATACGACATACTACGCCACTCATTGAAAAAGGGCTTTGCTACGGGCAGTTGGACATCGATGTTACGGATTCTTTTCATGAAGAAGCGGAACTGATAAAAAACGCGCTGCCAGAGGAAATTGAACAGGTGTATAGCAGTCCGCTCATCCGATGCCACAAGCTGGCCGGGTATTTATTTCCCGGTCATGAAATTTCGCTGGAGCCCAGCCTGATGGAACTGGCCTGCGGCGAATGGGAAGGGATCCATTGGGATGCCATTCCATCGGAGGCGATAGACCCCTGGATGAAAGATTTTGTGAATATTTGCATTCCCGGTGGCGAGAGTTATGTGCAGATGCATAAGCGGGTGACCGAATGTTTTACCCGTATTGCGGAAGGACCGAAGCCGGTGGCCATTGTAACACATGGCGGTGTTATCAGGAGTATCCTGGCGCATATTACGAAAACGCCGCTGGCAGATTCGTTTGGGGCTTTTAAGATCACCTACGGTTGTGTGATGCAGCTACAGGCAACTCCTGCGGGGCTACAGCATACAACGCTGCATAGTGTAATAACGGAAAAGGAGCAGCACAAACCGAGTAGTTTTAAAAGGTAGGTGGGCGATGGCCTGTTCCCCGGGAGCAAGCCGCTAGCGAAAACAGCGACATAAATTCCACCTGCTATTGTTTCCCGGGCTTCTACCGGGTGATAAATGGTAGCTAAAATAGCAGAAGCGGGGTGTTCTGAACCGGATTTCCTGACCCCGCATAGCCGGAAAATGGCTCATAAACCCCGGAAGAAGGCGTTTTTGGAGGCATTTTTTCGTTAATATCGCATTAATTGTCAATGCCAAGGAGATTTGGCAATTTTAATGTAAATTTGCCGCCCGTTGGGCAGGCCAAAGGCCGGAAGACGGAAGTAAGTTCTTAATTAATATATTGGTCTCGTAGTACAATGGATAGTACGCAAGTCTCCGGAACTTGATATTCCAGTTCGATTCTGGACGAGACCACTCTCACGTTTATTTGAAAGTAACGAAAAGCATAAAGCCCGTA
>CBIHPC010000437.1:0-4517 GCA_966211305.1 uncultured Niastella sp. | reverse complement strand
AGCCTTGTTGATTGATTTTATCTAAAATTTCATCAATCCTTTTCTGGGTTATATTGGGTATCTTTTTGTATGGTTGGGTTCCCCTGGCGTTATAGTGAAGATCGGTTTTAGCTGTTTTCTTCCAGCTTTGCCTGTCGGGGTTGAACAGGTTACTCACCCAATCAAAGAAGTTATTCATCCAATTGCTCCAGTCGTTGCCGCGGCGCATTTGATAAACAAACAAAAAGCCAACACCGGCGCCAGCCAGGTGCGCGAAATGACCTGGTTGCTTTTTCTGTGCAGCTATCAATCCAATATCTATCACAAGGTATAATACGGTCAGGATCCACAACGGGATGCCTCCATTGATCATGGGGAAGATCCGGTAGTCGGGCGCCAGTGAAGTAGCCGCCACGGCAATGGCCATAATGCCGGCGGTAGCGCCAACAAGAGTTACCCCCGTGCGCATGGACGCCAGTTGCGGAAAAAGATTGTAACTCAACAAAAAAAGTATTCCGGCGCCAACACTGCCATAGATGAAAACAGGGAAAAGCTTTTTATTACCGGTAATGTCCTGAAAAATATACCCGAACGCCCATAACCATAACAGGTTTCCCAGCACATCCCACACATCGCTGTGCATGAACATAAAGGAAAGCAGCGTCCACGGCCGGGACAGCATTGTTTCTATATCGCCGGGTATTACCAGCCAGTTGAAGATATTCTTATCGTATGCGGCCAGGTCCTTATCGGCTATGTTATAAACAAGCCATATGAATTTGAAAATACAGAAGATGATGGCAATGGCACCAACTAACAGCACCAGTGAATTCCCATCCTGGCCGAGACCGATCCTTTTCCTATACCTATCTTCTCTTAGCACGGAATAAGTTTTAATGAATTTACAAAATCCTTCAACTTCCAGCCTTTACGTCAGGCAGCCTTTCTGTTAGCGGCAGCAAGCGCATCGGTGAGGTATATTTTAAGAGGCAAACCGGGTTCCACCTCCTTATTTTAACAGCTAAAGCGCTGTTAAAGTTGCAGGCGGTCAATAAAACGTTCGCCGGTTCGATTTATTCATTGTTATTACTAAAATTAAACCAACGATAGCGCCGCCAACGTGGGCAAAATGGGCTACATTGTCGCCTTGCGTTGGGTTAATACCGCCAAACAGATCGAGCAGAAAATAACCGATCACCAGGTACTTTACCTTTATCGGAAAAACAAAATATAAATATACCGGTGAATTGGGAAACAGGTAAGCAAAGGCCACCATTACGCCATTAATGGCCCCCGAAGCCCCAACGGCCGTGCTATGCAGAATACGGGCCGCTCTTGCATAATATTCACCCTCAGTGATCGACCGCTCGTTAACCCGGTTCATAAGCAGGTTGATCTCTACGGTATAAGCACCTAAAAGCACTACGGCTGCGCCCAAACCGCACAACAGGTAAAAGATCAGGAAACGTTTGCCGCCCCAGATATCTTCAAGTGTTGAACCGAACATCCACAGGATAAGCATATTTATGGCAATATGCCAGAATGAACTGTGCAGGAACATATGGGTCAGAAACTGCCATACGCCAAATTCAGGTGATTGATAATAATGAAGCGCCAGCGTATTTATAAACGGGTTGCCAAAAGTCAACTCCGCTACAAAGAACAATGCATTTGCAATAACAAGGTTTTTTATCACCGGTGGTATCGACTGAAACCCTCGCATTCGTAAATCTGCCATTCTGAAAAATTTATTACATGAATTTCGGTATGTTTTGTTACAAATAAGGCGGTAGAATTGTTATTTATCTCAATTTCAATTGAACAACATTTTCAATATGATGCGTGTGCGGGAACATATCTACCGGCTGCACATGCGTCACTTCGTATTTTTCATTGAGCAGGTTCAGGTCCCTGGCCTGCGTAGCCGGATTGCAGCTTACATATACCACCAGCGGCGCGGCAGTTTCCAGTATTTTTCGAACCAGCTTTTCGTGCATACCGGCCCGCGGTGGATCGGTGATCACCACATCAGGTTTGCCGTGCAGCTCAAAAAATTCACTGGTACAAACGTCTATTACGTCGCCTGCAAAAAATTTCGCATGTTCAATATGGTTGAGGGCTGCATTTTCCCTGGCATCTTCAATGGCTTCCGCCACAGTCTCTACCCCTATTATCTGCTTCGCCTTGTCGCTTACGAACAACCCGATACTGCCCGTACCGCAATACAGGTCGTACACCGTTTCTGCTCCCGTTAAACAGGCCAGCTCGCGGGTAACCTGGTACAACCGCTCGCCCTGGCGGGTATTGGTTTGAAAGAACGACTTGGGACCGATCTTGAATTTCAGGGCCGGCGCCCCGGTGCCGGTTGACAATGTTTCAATAATATAGCCTTTTCCAAAATACGCTTTTGGCTCCAGGTCGTAAATGGTATCGTTCTTTTTGGGATTGATGGTATACAACAAAGTGGTGATCCCCGGCACGTTTTTCAGTAAATGATCGAACAGGCGTGTTCTTTCCTGTTCATCGTCATAAGCCAAACACACATTCACCATTACTTCGCCTGTTGTGGCCACCCGAACAATTAGGGTGCGTAACCAGCCCTGGTGGAACCTGATATCGTAAAATGCCAGGTTGTGCGCTTTGGCATAATCGCGAATGGTGTTTTTGATAGCGTTTACCGGCTCGGCCATCAGGTGGCAGGTGGTAATGTCGATCACTTTATCAAAAAGACGGGGAACGTGAAAACCGAGTGCGTTCTCCTGGTCAATGACCATATCGCTGGCCGCCGCTATTTCCGAAGGAAGTAAATACCGGCGGTTACTGAAGGTGAATTCGAGTTTATTGCGATACCGCGCGGTTTCGCTACAACCTATTATGGGTTGAATGGGCGGCAATTCTACCTTGCCTATGCGGCGCAGGTTCTGTACCACCTCATTCTGTTTATATTGTAATTGTTTTTCATAGGGCAGCATTTGCCATTTACAGCCGCCGCAAACACCAAAATGCTGGCAAAACGGCGTTACCCTGTCGGGGCTCAGGGAATGAAAATGAATGGCTTTTCCTTCGCCCCATTCTTTTTTACTTTTCGATAACTGCACATCTACCACATCGCCGGGCACGGCCCCTTCAATAAAGATCACCTTGCCATCCAGTTTGGTCAGCGCCTTTCCTTCCGCAGCATAATCTTCAACAGTAACCTGTTGTAACACCGTCTTCTTTTTTTTCATGCCGCAAAGTTAAAATACCTATTCTTCAAAACACCCAATAAAACAGAGCAGACAACAAACAAATATTCCTTAAACCGGGTGCAGGTTACAAACTCACACGCCCATCACAGGAAACAAAAAAAGGCAGCCCCGTGATAAAACAGGGCTGCCACCTTCACGCTATTATTACAAGCAAAAATAGACCGGTGGTTAAATAACCACAGTCGCTATTTTAATAACAATATCCGGCTGCAGAAGGTTGCTGTTTTTTGAGGTTTTGCCTATTATTTTACGATTAATAAACATTTCCCTTAGCGGGTAGGGAAGAGCCCGGTAAAAAACACCGGTTTGCCCTGAAAATTGAGTAAAGGGGGCATTTAGACTGGTGAACGCGCCCGCAGCGGCGCCGGAAAGCAAAAAAGCAGGCCGCCCCGTACGGGATGCTGACCTGCTTTTTGAATTTCCTGCGTATTATTGACAACCAGTTATTTACTCACCTTTCTTAGCGTCTTTATTCTGCTGGCCGCCTTCGTTGTATTTTTTCTCAGCGGCCTGGGCCTTTTCAAAATCGAGCACTACCCCGTTTATGCAATACCGCAAACCGGTGGGTGGCGGGCCATCTTCAAAAACATGCCCGAGGTGGGCCTTGCATCGGCCACACATTACCTCGGTACGGCTCATACCGTGTGTATTGTCGGGCGCATAAATAATGCTTCCTTTTGTTATGGGTTGATAAAAGCTTGGCCAGCCGCAACCACTTTCAAACTTGGTATCGCTTTTAAACAGCGCATTGCCACAAGCGGCACAATAGTAAGTGCCCACTTCCTTCGATTCTTCAAATTTGCTGGTCCAGGGACGCTCGGTTCCCTTTTGCCGGGCAATGGCGTACACGTCGGCCGGTAAGATCTTTCGCCACTCTTCTTCACTGATATTCACCTTCGACGAGTCGGTGCGGGAATAAACCGGGTTCTTTTTTGATGTGTCCATATTTTCCTTTTTCGATGTATTAGATTGAGAATAAGTACATTGCTGCAATGTTACAGCCAATATCACCAACGTCAGGCACTGGAGAACGCGCTTCATAAAAATTGATTGTATTTCCAAATGTACGTTGCCATATAGGGTTTGGATGTCTGCGTGGCGACATCCCCTATGACCTTAACATTTTGTTGGGCAGATGGTTGCCCCTTCTATGGCGCCCATTCTAATCTCATTTTAATAAAAAAGCGGCGAAGCCCCTGCAAAGCAGCATCCATGGCAAAAAAACACCATTCTGATTAAATAATTTTTAATCAGAAAGCCCATATTCTAAAGGGTATATTTCTGTGGTTG
>CBIHPC010000436.1:0-4520 GCA_966211305.1 uncultured Niastella sp. | reverse complement strand
CCGGACAGGATTTCATTCCGGTGCATATTTTCCCCATCCGGTTCCAGAATCCCCGGAGCAGCGAATTCCTGAGAAAATATGTAAAGGATTTTCCCGAGTACAAAGAGTTGTCGGAAGAGTTGAGGCATGCCTATACATATTTCGAAAAGACAAAAAAGCTGCCCGTCATCATGGTAACGAAAAAAGGCGATTACCTGGTTGAAGGCACTCTTCCCAAAGAAAAGGAGCCCGTGATAGTGAAGAAAGAACGTCGTCCGCTGAAGACCTATAACCCGGCTGAAATTTCCGCTGTGGTAGAGCGCCTGCCGGTATTTCCGGGAGGAAATGACCAGTTCCAGGCCTTTATTGATAAACTAAGTACCGACATGGCGCCTTATCTTTTGGAGGATCAGTCGAAGACCTTTGCCATGGTGGAGTTTGTAATAAACAAGGAAGGAAAAGTGATCTATGCCAATGTGATCAAAGGCGGCAATGATGACCTTAACGACAGGCTCATTGAGGCTTTTGAGAACATGCCGCAATGGACACCGGCCATAAAACACGAACAAACCGTTAGCGTGAAATTGAAACAAACCATTTTTATAGAGAAACCGGAGAAGGAGGTGATAGGGAGCGTGCAGTGAGTCGTGAAACGGCAAACGTGAAAGGCTTCCCGCTAATACAACTTAACCACTATTTCAAGCCACCTGAAAATATAGAAGCAAGTTCTTTAAATACAAATGCCCCCGCCAGATTGGCGGGGGCATTATTTTTATAATAAACTGCAGTAAAGTCAAAAATCAAAATGAATAATAGCGGATCTGAGCATTCGGCATTCTCTTTTTCACGTTTGCCGTTTCAAGTTAAATGATATCCATTGCCAATACAAAAAAAGTACAAACGAAAGGCAGGATCATGGTCAAATAAGGCCATCCGGTAGCAATAGCAAAAAGAAATGCAGCAGTAGAAACCAGGAACAGGATCCAGTACAAAAATTTAGAAGCGCCTTTAGCCATATGGTAAAATTTTGCCGCAAAAATAAAACGAAAGATCTGGATCTAATAGAAAATGGGTGTGTATTTTTTACTATCTTTCAAACCTCGAATCCCATCCGGTTACGGCCTGCTGATTTAGTCCTTGATTTATCCCGAACCAATAAGGCCTTTGTTGTTATATTTAGCCAGCTTGCTATAATTTTGTTCTGAAAATGAACGCTTTATCAGTCTTTACCCGTGCATGAAAACCTGGCAGTGATAAATAAAAAAAGCATTATGACGATCCATTTCTACCTTAGATTTTATACCCGGCCCGGTGAATCGCTTTATGTTACCGGCAATACCGACGAACTGGGTAACAACAATATCGAACAGGCATTCCCTTTAACCTGGCTCAATAACGACCTTTGGACGGGGACCATTACTATCAATGATCCGCAAACCGACGCCATTCAATATAATTATATATACAAGGGGCCGGATGGCAGTATGGTGCAGGAGTGGGACGATAATAAATCCATCGCCATTACCAAAAGCCCCATGCAGGAAATAAGGGTATTGGATACCTGGAACCACCCCGGTGAATTTGAGAACGCCTTTTACACCGATCCTTTTCAGCAGATCCTGCTTAAAAGCAATGAAACCCGCACCAAGGCAAAGGCGGTTAAACATGCCACCCATTACTTTAAGGTAAAGACGCCGCTGTTGCAGAAAAATGAAGTGATTTGTGTGCTTGGCAGCACCCGTGAAATGGCCGATTGGGATGAAACCGATCCCGTGTTGCTGCACCGCGAAGACAACTGGTGGGCGGTGAAATTGAACTTACCAAAGGAATCGTTCCCCGTTCAATACAAATACGGCATCTACAATATCAAGACCAAAACCTTTGTACGGTTTGAAGAAGGGGAGAACCGCTGGCTGCACGGCGATGCGCTCATGAATACGCTCACCATCCTGCACGATGGTTTTGTGCATTTGCCCAATACCACGTGGAAGGGCGCCGGTGTGGTGATACCGGTGTTCAGTTTGCGCAGTAAGAACTCATTTGGCGTAGGCGAATTCACCGATCTGAAGTTATTTGTCGACTGGGCGGCAAAAACCGGCATGAAGATGATCCAGATCTTACCGGTGAACGATACTACCGCCACGCATACCTGGGTTGATTCCTATCCCTACGCCGCCATTTCAGCATTTGCGTTACATCCCATTTACCTTAACATCAGCAAAGTGGCGGGGAAGGAGTATGCCAGCCTTATAAAACCATTGAAGAAAAAACAGGCACAGCTGAATGAACTGCCCGATGTGGATTATGAAGCCGTAATGCATACCAAACTCGCCGCCATAAAAGAGCTGTATATGGTGCAAAAAGATGAATGGGAAAATGATGAGGACTACCAGGAGTTTTTTGAGAAAAATAAACACTGGCTGGTGCCTTATGCGGTTTTCTGCAGCCTGCGCGATCGCTATGGAACGGCCGATTTCAACCAGTGGAAGTCGAACAATATTTATAATAAAGAGGCCATTCAAAAGCTGGCCTCACCAAAAGGAAAACAGTACGACCAGGTAGCCATCCATTACTTTACACAGTATCATTTACATCTGCAACTGCAGGAGGCGGCTGAGTATGCGCATAAGAATGGCATAATACTAAAAGGCGATCTTCCGATTGGGGTTTACCGTTATGGCTGCGACGCCTGGGTAGAACCCGAATTGTATCATATGGAAATGCAGGCCGGCGCACCGCCCGACGATTTTGCAGTACGCGGACAGAACTGGGGCTTTCCTACGTATAACTGGGACCGTATGGCTGCCGACGGGTATGAATGGTGGCACCGGCGGTTCATACAAATGAGTAACTATTTCGATGCTTTTCGCATCGATCATATACTTGGTTTCTTTCGCATCTGGAGCATTCCAATGCACGCTGTAGAAGGCATTATGGGCCGTTTTGTACATGCAGTGCCTGTACATGTTGTGGAGTTTGAACAACGCGGCATCTGGTTCAACCCGGTAAGGTATTGTCAGCCCTTTATAAACGATGCCGTGTTATGGGATCTGTTCGGGCCGAACAATGAAAAGTTCAAACCATACCTCGATGCTGCCGGCAATCAATACACGTTGAAGCCGGAATTTGCAACCCAGCGCCAGGTAGAAGCGCATTTCGATGCACTGGAAGGAAGCGAGGAGAACCAGCACTTACGGCAGGGGTTGTATGATCTTATTTCAAACGTCATCTTCTTTGAACAACCGGGCTCAAACGGATCGGAATATCATTTCAGGATAGGCATAGAAAGCACCACATCGTTCCGTCACCTGGAAGGTTATCTGCAGGATAAATTGAAAGACCTGTACGTAAATTATTTTTACCATCGCCAGGAACATTTCTGGATGCAGGAAGGGTTACGTAAATTGCCGGCGCTGAAACGGTCGACCAACATGTTGATCTGCGGTGAAGACCTGGGTATGGTGCCGCATTGCGTACCGGAAGTAATGAAACAGTTGGGGATTGCGAGCCTCGAAATACAGCGGATGCCGAAAGATATTCATGCAGAATTTTTCCATCCCGCGCATGCGCCGTATTTATCGGTAGTTACCCCGGCGACACACGATATGAGCACCATCCGCGGCTGGTGGGAGGAGGACCGCACAAAAACGCAACGGTTTTATAATTATATCTTAGGGCAGTGGGGCGATGCGCCGCCGACCTGTGAAGCATGGATCAATAAGGCCATAGTGATACAACATTTACAGTCACCGGCATTGTGGGTGACCTTTCAGCTGCAGGACCTGTTGGGCATGAATGAAACCCTGCGCCGCGACAACCCGAATGAGGAACGCATCAATATACCCGCCATACCCAAACATTACTGGCGGTACAGGATGCACATTACGCTGGAGCAGTTGTTGAAGGAGAAGGAGTTTAATAGTGAGTTACAGGAATTTATTTTAGATTCAGGCAGATAAGTCAACAAATGTGCTAATTCGATAATGGAATACATTTCTTCACGTTAAGCAACTGTGTTCTATTAATACATTATCACATTAGCATATTAGCAAATTGGTCATTCACTTTTTACATAGACCACCCAACCTTGATGAAAGTAGCATACAAAACAATTAACCTCCCGTTCCGTTACCCTTTTACCATTTCAAAAGGAACCAAAACCCACCAGCCGTCATTGATCGTGCAATTGGAATTTCGCGGCCATGTGGGTTATGGCGAAGCGCCGGCCATTGCGTATTACAATATTCCCGTTGAAAAAATGGCGGCAGACCTGGAACAGAAGAAAATGTTTGTAGAAAAATTCGCCTTTACCGATCCCGAACGCTACTGGCATTACCTGCATCATTTATATCCGCAGAATAACTTTCTCGTTTGCGCGCTGGATATCGCCGCATGGGATATGTATGGCAAGCTGCGGCAACAACCCCTGTACAAATTGTGGCACCTCGATATGCAGAAAGCGCCAGCCACCGATTATACCATCGGGATAGACACCATTGAAAAAATGGTAGCGAAAATGCAGGAGAAACCCTGGCCCATTT
>CBIHPC010000435.1:0-4527 GCA_966211305.1 uncultured Niastella sp. | reverse complement strand
GGGCGGTTTTTAAACAGGCCGAACTGCTTGATGATTTTGAAATATCGGCATTGCTTGTAATACGGTTTGAACGGGAACGCGAAATGTTCGTTCATCATTTTACGCTGAACAACGAACGCGGCGAAAATTATTTTGTTCATACCAACGGCTACGTTAATCCAAACAGGGAACTGAGAAAGCCAAACAGCCGCCTGGCTTATTCACAACGTACCCGCCGTTATTTACGCTACCGGGTTAACCGCAGGTTACAAATGTATGGCCACCTCGAAAGCATAGATTATGTAAAGCTGGCAACCGGTATTCTGCTCTCCTATAACAGGTCAATAGACTTTAAAGAAGCATATAGCACGCACGATTATAAATGGAATGGCCGCAATTATGCGCGTACCGAAATACGGTTCCCGCAAAATGCACATGCCTTTTTTCTGCATAAAATATTAAGCGGCGACCATCCCGAACTGCTCCTGCTCAATAGCGGCATCTGGCGCATAAAAACAGAACAGGAACTGCTGGCCGCCAAACCTGCACAGCAGTCGCCGGCCGGTAATAAAAAGGAAAATGGCGGATTATTAAAAAAGATCTCCGGCATTTTTGGTAAGAAGAAGGAAAATGAGCAGGCGGTTCCCCAAAATAATGAAACACCGCAGGCTTCAACTATAAATGAAAATGGCACCCCCTTCCTGCACTTATGGAACAAACTGCCACAATCATATGTGCAATTGCTGATGGATGCACAGCTCGATGAGATCCATGAGTTCGCACAGGGCGGCCTTACCACGCATCCGCAATGGAACGAAATCAAATTGAAGCTGGATAAACATGCCTGCATAAAATTATTGCTTTCTCCTTTCGATATTCCGGCTGCTTTTGGTTTGCAGCTGACAATAGAGAAATTTGCCGGCAAACAGGCCGACCCCGATCTGGTGATCGCCCTGCTGAATTCACACGATGCCGATGCCCGTAATAAAGGAAAGGAGTGGACTGCTCAATACCAAAGCCAGTACCTGCAGCAAAGCGATTTCATTAAAGACCTGATCTTTGCCGCCGATGCCGATATAGCCTTTTGGGCGAAGGGCCTTATGAAGAATGCCAGCTTTAATAATGATGTTAAGAATGTAGTGGTTGGTAAATCCATTGCGCAATTGATGGCCATCATTGATTTTACGGTAGAAAATGAGCCCATCATTAAACGCGCATCTGACACCCTTCTTGAGTTATTTGATGAGGAAGTGCAGCAGGTGCCGCTTGCCATAATTGCCGATCTGCTGCAACACGAAGTTCCACCCGTTCTCATATTTGGGTTGAACCTGTTAAGAAAAAGAAAACAAAAGGCCAGCCTGCAGGAATTGAATAGGTCTTTACTGTTAGGCTTATTGCAACACACTTATGCACCGGTTCGCGATATGGGAGTGTTATTGTTGAACGACATGCCGGAAGAAATTTTGTTGCAATATGGCGGGGAGATCATCGCCTGCATTACCTCACCTTATGCGAATGTAAGACGCGGACTGGCTTCGGCCATTGCCCGCATGGCGAAAAAAGACGGGCGCTTTGGCGAAAAGGCTGCCGATTTGTTAATGCCTTATCTCTTAAGAAAGGAAACCAGCGAAGGCTTACACGACGACATCAGCGCGCTTTTATGTAATGAGTTGAGCAACTACTTACACAATGCCAATAAAGAGCTTGCCTTAAATCTGCTGTATGGTAATTACACTGCTGCACAGAATGTGGGTATTGTAATACTTGAAAAATATACCGATCCCGCGCAGTTGACAATTCCACAGGTAATTGCATTGGGGGGCCACGAAAACCTGAATGTGCGGTTGTGGTGCTGGAAATTCTATAAAGAGCAGGTGCCCCGCATCAAATACGAAAAAGCTGCTGCGGTTAAACTGCTCGACAGCAAATGGGTTGATACGCGGCAATTTGCCATGCAATATTTCAGGGAACAATTCACCGCCGAAGACTGGACACCGGAAGCGCTAATAGCACTGGCAGATTCGGTTAAACCCGATATTGAAGCGTATGGCCGCGAACTGATCACTAAATTCTTCACCAGCGACCAGGGCGATAATTACCTGTTAAAATTAAGCCAGCACCCCAGTGAGAATATGCAGTTGTTCGCTACCAACTATCTTGAGCGTTACGCTGCTGATGATGTGGAGAAAATTCAATCGCTGGAATTTTATTTCCGTTCTGTTTTAACCCGGGTTAATAAAAGCCGCATTGCCAAAAACAGGATCTATCATTTCCTGTTGGTGGAAGGCCGTAAATCGGAAGCCGCTGCCAAAGCGGTTGGGGCAATACTCACGGATGTATCGGCCATTGCCGCCATTGGCGATAAAGCGAAATGTATTGAGGTGTTGTTGCAGTTGAAGTCGTTGTATGAAGTAGAGTCGCCGCTGGTGGTGAAGGAAATTGAGGTAAGGAGTTGACAAGTTAACTGGTTAACGAGTTAACGAGGAGTTGAAAAGGTGATGAAGTTGATAATGTTGATAGAGGTGAAGCAGTGCTTGGTTTTTACATCATAGTAGGTGATTCGCCGCAGGGCACACAGATGTGTTATTATTTCGCTTTTAACAATAGCGAGACCCGAAGGTTCGGAATTTATTGCCGATTCACGATTGCCGATTGCCGGTTTACGCGAGTCCCTGGGAATGAACGACCTTTTCACGAAAAACGAATCAGATCCTTTTATAAAAAGACATTCATGTTATTCAAGTATAAATTCGCAGGAAACAGTACAGTAACCAGTACTTCGCAAAAGACGGGATTGTCGTTTGCACCCGATACCCTGCGTGAAAGCGCCTGGTTTGTAGGCAGGCTGCACAAGAAGCTGGCATTCCGCGAAGCCATCTCGGCCCTGCACGATGTGGTTGTCAGTGATCTGCGGTTCAAGCCGAAAGATAAAACCGCTTATAAAGAATGGGTAGCACAGAACGAAGCCCTGTTCCTGGCCGAATACATGGCCGGCTATGATGCCAACGCTGCGAATAACCGCATAGAGCAGATAAAAGCGGAGTTAGCCGACGTACGCACGCAAAAAGAAAAATTACTGGCTCCATTTTATACGGCCCGTCAGAAATATTTCAATTATCTATACGAGAAAAACAAAGAAGCCTGGTTTGTGCTTGACCCCGTTATTACCATTCACCCCGATGAACTGTTCTTTGAATGTTTCAGCCAGGATGAATCAACCTATGGTAAGCTGGGCTGCAATTACAACGTATTCAAACAGCTCGACGACTATAAATGCGGCACAACCAATGTAGATTATTCTTCTGCACTGTATGAAGAGTTTCAGAAGATCCGCGATTATAAGGAAACGGAATTAAAAGTCGATCCCAGTGGATTTACGGTTCAAACCACCCATGAGGAACAGTATAAGGAAGTTAAGATCGACTTGCCCGATAGCTGGGTACGTGGCTTTTTACAGGTAAGCAGCGCCATGACCCTGCCCACCATTCAGTTCGACCTGCACCCGATGGATATTTACAATATCTGTTTACTGCTGCGTCGTTTTAAAGAGAAAAGAGGTCCGCGCTCATTGCGATATGTGCTGGAGCCGGGTCAACCGGTAAAAGTGATACTGGAACCCTGGGGTAAGGAAATCATTTGCGCGCGCAGTATTTATCAGGGCCCTGCCAAACAGGAAGTAAGAACATGGGGAAGAAGGAGATTGCTGATACTGGAAAGACTGATCCCTGTTGCTAAAAAATTTACGGTTCATTTGCTGGGAACCGGTTTGCCTTCGTTCTATATAGCCGACCTCGGTGATATGAATTTCACATTGGGCTTAAGCGGCTGGACCACCAACGACTGGAGCCATGCGGGCAACTTCGATCTGCTGGCGCCAAGGCTTGCTGTGGATGATAACATAAAAGCAAAAGTATTTACCGCCATTCAGCAGGACTGGTTTGGTACGTCGCAACAATTTGCTCAAAAGCTGCATCTCGATGCTGCACAGGTATCAGGCGCATTGAGCGCGTATACGCAGGCAGGCCGGGTTATTTATGATTTGGACCGTAATGTTTACCGCTTACGTGAACTAAGCCGTGAACCATTGCCGTTTGATAAACTTCGCTTCGATAACCCGCGTGAAGAAATGGCGGCAGAATTGTTAAAGACGAAGGAGATAACATTCAATTCACAGGTGTTGGCCGATGGAAGCACCCGGTTGACCGGTACGGTGAAAGCTACACGCAAAACGTATAATACGCAATTGTTGATAGATGAAGATGAAAAGATAAGATCGGCCAACTGTGATTGCAGTTGTTATATTGAAAATAAATTATACAAAGGACCTTGTGAGCATATGCTGGCCATACGTCAGTCGTTTAACAAAACAAGAATAACGGAAGGTTTTAAATAAAATGGAAACTTTAAGCTTAGCGCTGCTCTTCGAAATCCGGGACCTCCTGCAAAGCAGCAAAAGACAATGTGGGCAGGAGCCTTAGGCGTTCTGCGTTTTCCGTGAATAAGTAATAAAAAAAGAACCCTGAATTATTTAGAAATTAAAAAATAGGA
>CBIHPC010000434.1:0-4529 GCA_966211305.1 uncultured Niastella sp. | reverse complement strand
CCGGCTTTTTTAAAGGTGAAGGGAATGGTGTACTCTTTGGTAACACCTTTTATTTGCAAATCGCCCGTTACGCTATAACCAGTGGCTGTTTTTGCAAACTTTTTGCTGGTGAACCTGATAACAGGGTGTTTGGCTGCATCGAACCACTCTTCGCCTTTGGCATGTTTGTTCTGTAAGCCATTGCCCGTGTTGATAGAGGCCACATCAACAGTTACATCGAATTTTGAAGCGGCAGGGTTGGCGTCATCAAAAGCAATGCTGCCTTTGAATGTTTTAAAGATCCCTGACACATCGGGGCTCGAAAACTTAATACTGTATTTATCAGTGATCGTCCAGTTTTGAGCCAGAACGGTGAAGGCGAACACTGCTGTAAAAACCAGCAGGGTTGCCATTGAGAAGATGAGTTTCTTCATAATCAAATACTATTAGTCTTTTTGAAATTCAGTGCTTGCCTGCAGTGCAACTCCATCACCCAGCATAGCAGCAGGCGTACTGGCAGCGATACCGAATTCAGAGCGTTTAACAATACCAGCAATATTGAAACCGGCCATGGTTTTCTTGCTCATTGGGTTTTCAACAGTTCCGTTGAATGTAACATCCAGTGTTACAGGTTTGGTAACGCCATGTAATGTAAGATCGCCGGTTACCTTGTATTTTTTACCGCTTACTTTTTTGAAAGAGGTGCTTTTAAAAGTAAGGGTTGGGAATTTCTCGGCATCGAAGAAATCAGGGCTTTGCAGGTGTTTGTCGCGCATTTCGTTTTCTGTATTGATGCTTTTTACATCGGCGGTCAGTTCTACAACTGCATCGGAAAAATCGGGTTTCGATGAAGTTATTTTTGCGTCGGTGATCTTGAATGAACCGCTTGTTTCAGAGATGCCCATGTGGGTAACATTGAAACCTAATCTTGAGTGTGCTTTGTCGATGGACCAGGTTTGTGCAAAGGTTGTTGCTGCAGATGCGATCAATAATGCTGCAATGATAGTTGCTTTTTTCATGTTTTCTTATTGTTTGAGTATTTAATGTATAGAGATAATGATATGCTACCCTTCCGGTTTTACAACCAGAAAATATTTCATATAAGCATAACAGTATGTGCAATCGGTTAAGGTACTCCGTTCAGGGGGAAGCAAATATAGATGTTTGATCTTATTTGCAATCACCATCTGGTGAACAAACTTCTCCTTCGATGGTTTTTAACTGCGTATTTTGTTTTTTCCATTCCGTATAAGATTGATTCAATGCCTGTACAAACGTTTCGGAAGCCTGCGCTCCCGACACTGCGTACTTACGGTCGATCACAAAGAACGGAACGCCGCGTATGGCCAGTGCTTCCGCCTCTGCTATGTCTTTTTGTACTTCTTTCGTATAGGCATCGCTTTCCAGCGCCTGTTTTACGGCTGCACCATCCAACCCGATCTCATTGCCTAACTGAACCAGCGTATCGTGGTCGGAAATATCTTTTCCTTCCGTGAAGTATGCCTTGAACAGGCTTTCTTCCGCCTCTATGCCTTTGCCGTTCTTTTTTGCCACCTGTGCAAATCGGTGAGCATCAAACGAATTGGCAACAACCGCTTTATCGAAATGGTATTGCAGCCCTTCGGCGGCCGCCATTCCTGTTACATGATCATTCAGCTCTTTTGCTTTTTCTACCGAAAATCCTTTCCGTTCAGCCAGGTATTGGTGTATGTTCCTGCCCGGTTCGCTTTTAATGGAAGGATCGAGCTGGAACGCTTTCCATTCTATTTCAATCTCGTCTTTGAACGGTAACAGGTTCAACGCATTTTCAAACCGCCGTTTGCCTATATAGCAGAACGGGCACATCACATCTGACCAGATCTCTATTTTCATAATATTTTATTTTCCTGTTTGCCGTTTACCTTCCTAAAACATTGGGCAAATATTCTTTGAGGCCAACCGGTTTTCTTTGTAATAATTTTTCAAGGCTTGCATCCTGCGAATCAAGATCACCTGCGGTGATGCCTTCCGCTATGCTTGCATACATGGGTATATGGTCTTCGGGCACACCTGCCTGTTTCATGCCCTCTTTCAATGCCTCGAGCGGAATGGGGATATAAATGATCGTTTTGCCGGTAACCTGCGTCAATACACCGGCTATTTCGTGGAATGTATATGAATTGCTGCCGGCGATCTCATATATTTTATTGGCATGTGCAGCCGGCGCAGCGGCTACATTGGCCAGGGCCTCGGCCATATCGGTACGGGCGGCTAAATTCACTTTGCCGTTACCTGCTGCATAGTACCATTGCCCGCTTTCGAGCGCCCCGCCCAACAGCATCGGCAGCACATCTATGTAAAAAGTGTTACGGAAAACGGTATAAGCGATACCGCTTGCTTTCAAAAAATTCTCGGTATGATAGTGGTCGATGCCCGGTACAAACTTCAGTTTATCGGAAGCTTTCAGTACACTGGTGTAAATGATGTGCTTAACGCCGTTGGCTTTGGCAGCATCCACTACATTTTTATGTTGGGCTACCCGGTCATGGATCGATCCCGATGAAATGAATACCAGGGTATCGATACCCTTAAAAGCAACCTGCAGGGAGGCAGCGTTGTGGTAGTCGCCCATACGAAGGCTAATGCCTTTGGCCGTTAAACCCGCTGCCTTGTTTTCATCCCTCACCAGGGCGGCGATGCCGGCGGCGGGTACATTTTTTTTCAACAGGTAGTTTATTGTGGCGGTTCCCAGGTGTCCGGTTGCTGCTGTTACCAATATCATATTCAATCATTTATTGTTCCCGGTCAATTTGCACAGACGGCTCATTATGTGTATTTTATAATGGCCGGTCCGGGCAATTTGAGGATGGGTTTGTGTTACTTATTTTTTTGTTTTAACTTGCATCCTATTAGTATCCTACTCTCTTTTGGAGAGTCAAAGCTAAGAAGTAAGTTAATACCAACAAAGAACTTACTTTCCTGTTCGCCAGTTACCTCGAGGTAAGTATTATTGATCCTCAATGTTTAGACATGAAAGATAATAGTGAAAAAAAACATGCCTTCCCCAATTGCTCCATCCGCCACATCCTCGACCGGTTTGGCGATAAGTGGAGTATCCTCATCATTTCCATACTTGGACATGTTGGAAAACAGCGGTTCAATGAATTGAATCAGCAGATAGGCGATATTTCGCAAAAGATGCTTACGGTAACGCTGCGGTCGCTGGAAGCGGATGGACTGGTATCGCGCAAGCTGTACCCCGAAATACCGCCGCGGGTGGAGTATGAGTTGACCGATCTTGGCAGAAGTTTATTGCCGCATATAGAGCAGTTGGCGTTGTGGGCCGAGAAAAATATGGAATGCATTCTCGCCAACCGCGAGAAGTATTCGCAGAAGAAAAATACAGCTTAAAGCTGAAAGCCGAAAGCGAATACAAAATACAGCTGCATGCTACAGGCTCCACGCTGAATGCAGCTATCGCACTTTGTCGTTCTAATGTTTCTGTATTTCCTTTATAAACTTTATCAACTCCATTAACTTTTCAACACTCCCGTCAACTAGTCAACCTCGAACGTACCTATCGCTTCCAAAGTCTCCTTCTTTGAACCACCCTCTTCAAACACCGGCTTCCTGTGCCAATACGACGCCAGTATAGATCCCGTTATATTCATGAGCGGACCAAAGATCGCAGGAGCCAGTCCCAACGTAGCGGCCTTTCCCATTTCCCTCGCAAGCCCTGAGGCAAGCCCCCCGTTTTGCATACCCACTTCAATGGCAATGGTACGGGCATCGCGCTCGGGCAACCGAAACAGCCTGCCGATCCAGTAACCAAACATATACCCGGTGGTGTTATGAATAAGCGCGCATATGATGAGGGCCGGTCCTATTACAATCAGGTTATCGCGCCCCGCAGCCACAATGATCACAATGATAAAGGCGATACCGAACATGGAGATCAGCGGCATTATTTTATCGAGCCAGGTGAGTTTGCCTTTGAAGAACCGGTTGAAAAGTAACCCGGCGCCAATGGGTATTACAACGATCTTTACTATATCCCACATCATGGCGCTGGCATCTACGGTAATGAATTGTCCGCCCAGCAACTTCATCCACAACGGCGTTAAAAATGGCGATAACAGGGTGGCAACAGCCGTTAACGTTACCGACAACGCTAAATTGGCATTGGCGAGATACGACATCACGTTCGACGCCATTCCACAGGGCATACTGCCAATAAGCACCACACCGGCTGCGATCTCGGGCGGAAAACTAAAAACGCGGGCAAGGGTATAACCTGCCAGCGGCATAAAAGTAAAATGACCAAACAACCCGATCAACACCGCTTTGGGCATTTTTATAACACCGGCAAAATCTTTAATGCCCATTTCGGTTCCCATCCCGAACATGATGATCTGTAATAATGGCGTGAAGAAAACAGCCAGTTTCACCCCGCCCCAGCTTACAAAGTATTGCGGGTAATAAAGCGCCGTGGTTACGGCACCAAAAATGATCATGGTGAAAGAAAAACCTTTCAGGGCATCATACGCCCTGAACCCTGCTGACAGAAAAAG
>CBIHPC010000433.1:0-4543 GCA_966211305.1 uncultured Niastella sp. | reverse complement strand
CTTCACAACTTTATTTCCTGCTTCACAACTTATTTTCTCGTTTATTCTACGAATCGAAATAGTTAATCATTAAACTTTTTCTTCAACTCGGCAAGCTTCGCCTGGAACGGGTTCATCGGTTCTGCTTTTTTCGGTTGTACTTTTCCGCCACCGCTGTTCTGTTTGCGATCGGCGCCACCGCCGCTGCGTTTTTCACCGCCGCCGCCTTTCTGCTGATCTTTCATGGTAAGCGAGATCCTTTTACGCGGAACATCCACATCGGTAACGGTTACCATTACCTTCTGCTGAAGTTTCACTACCTCGTTGGGATCGCTTACATAGGTATTGCTCAGTTGAGAAATATGTACCAGCCCATCCTGTTTTACGCCAATATCAACAAACACACCGAAATTGGTAATGTTGGTGATGATGCCCGGAACGGTCATACCCGGTTTTACATCCTCGATGGCCTTAATGGTATCGTCGAAACGGAACTCCTCGATTGGCGCGCGCGGGTCGCGACCGGGTTTTTCCAGTTCCTTTAAGATATCATCGATGGTATATTCACCGATGCTTTCAGTGATGTATTGTTTTTTGTTGATCTTCTTGCGCAGCTCGCCTTTTTTGATCAGGTCTTCCAGCGAAGCCTGCAGGTCTTTTGCCATGGCTTCCACCACGTGGTAACTTTCGGGGTGAACGGATGAATTATCCAGCGGGTTATCGGCGTTGGGAATGCGTAAGAAACCGGCGCACTGCTCAAATGATTTGGGTCCCATCATCGGCACTTTCTTCAACTCTTCACGGGTTTTGAAAGGGCCGTTCTTGGCGCGGTACTCAACAATATTTTTAGCGAGTGTGTTACTTAAACCCGATACGTATACCAGCAGGTGTTTTGATGCGGTGTTCACATCAACCCCCACAAAGTTCACCGCACTTTCCACTACCCTGTCCAACGCCTCTTTCAGGCGGGTTTGGTTTACATCGTGCTGGTATTGTCCAACCCCAATTGATTTGGGATCGATCTTTACCAGTTCGCTCAGCGGATCGAGCAAACGGCGGCCGATACTTACGGCGCCACGTACGGTAACATCCTGATCGGGGAATTCTTCACGGGCAACATCAGATGCGGAATAAATAGAAGCGCCGCTTTCATTTACCTGGAACACGCTTACGGGTTTACCGAAGTCGATGCTGCGCACCAGTTGTTCGGTTTCGCGACCGGCGGTACCATTACCTACACCGATGGCTTCTATATCATATTTGTCAACCAGGAATTTTAATTCGGCCACACTCTTCTGCCATTCGTTTTGTGGCGGGTGCGGGTAGATGGCGGTGTTGTACACCAGGTTGCCCTGCGCATCCAAACAAACCAGTTTACAACCGGTACGGAAACCGGGGTCGAGCGCCAGCACTCTTTTGGAGCCCAGTGGTGAGGCCAGCAACAACTGGCGCAGGTTTTCGGTAAACACCTGAATCGCTTCTTCATCGGCCTTGTTCTTGCTCACTAACCGGAATTCGTTCTCGATAGAAGGTTTCAACAACCTGTCGAAAGAATCGTCAACCGCTTTCTTTACTTCACTGGCAAAAGGGTTGTTGTTCTTTACAAATGTTCTGTTGAGTTCCTCAACAGCGGTTTGTTTATCGATATTGATATCCATAACCAGGTAACCTTCTTTCTCGGCACGGCGTATAGCCAGAATACGATGCGAAGGGCTATCGGCCAGGTTTTCATTGAACTCAAAATAATCGCGGTATTTCTGCGCTTCCTCTTCTTCTTTTTTGCTGCTCAATACCTTCGATGTAAGCTTGGCTGTTTCGGTGAACTGCTGCCGCACTTTATTACGGGCCTGCTCATTTTCACTCACCCACTCGGCAATGATATCGCGGGCGCCCTGCATGGCTTCTTTGATATCCTTTACCTGCTCGTTGATGAATTTGGCGGCTGCTTCATCAGGATTTTCAAGCCCCTGCTCAAATACCATTTTCGCCAATGGCTCCAGTCCTTTTTCAATTGCCTGGGTAGCCCTGGTTTTTCGTTTGGGTTTGTAAGGGAGATAAATATCCTCCAGTTCGGTAGCATCGAAACTGTTATCGATACGGTCTTTCAACTCAGGCGTTAATTTGCCCAACCCTTCAATGGTTTTAATAACCGTTTCTTTGCGTTTATCCAGTTCAGAAAAATAAGCGATCTGCTCAACTACCTGGGTAATGCCAACTTCATCCATATTGCCGGTCGCTTCCTTCCGGTAACGGGCCATAAAAGGAATGGTAGCTCCTTCGCTCTGCAACTGGTGAATATTATTGATCTGCTTAATGCTGAATGATAATTTTTCAGCGATCTTCTGAATGTACTTTACTTCCATCTATTGAGAATTTGCAGTTTTTTTAATATCGTAATTCCGCACCTGCTTCCCCTTTTTCAGTTCCATTAACTTCTGACTTCCTCCAAAGGGGTCGCAAATGTAAGGTATGCCGGCAAACAAAAAACTTGTTTTTACCAACAACATTTTTTCATAAAAAACGTACCGGTTTTTATTGGGTGTGCTCAAAATTATGACATATATGGGTTGAACCCGGCTTTGTTTATAAGTAAAAAAAATACTAATTTCCATCACCTTCCTGCCCATGCAGATAGTGTTTTGTAACGACCCAACAAGGGCCATCCTATATATTAAAGAACCAATAAAACCTGGTAAAAAGGCATCACGCCTGTGCTGCTACTCCTTCGGTAAGGGCTTTTGCCAGAAATTCATTCACAACTTCGGGACAGGTCATTACCAGCAAATGTCCGTGCCGGGGAATGGTGAGTGTAGGTTGTGTAAACTTCACCGGTAATATTTCATCTCTTGTTCCGTGAATATGCCATACCGGTTGCGGAATGGTTTCATTTTGCCAGTTCAGAATGGCATCAATGCTCCAGCGTATTAAACCGGCATCGCTTTCATTGATGATCTCCCATAATAATTTCTTATCATCACTATTTTCGCGGGTGAAGAACCGCTTGGTAGCGGCCGATGTTTTCAACAACGATACCGGCACCAGTTTGTGCAATTTTATTTTTCCCGCCATGCGAAAATAACCGGGCAACTGTTTCGATACCGGCACACTCGATATGAGGATGGTTACGGCAGGTTTGTATTGTTTGGCAATTTCTGTGGCCAGCATGCCGCCAAATGATAAGCCTACGAGGGCAAAGGGTTCGTCCCTGTTTATATTCGACGCCAGGCGCATTGCATACGAAGAAAGTGTATCGCTTTTTTCCGGTGTTATCCATTCCAGATGTACGGCTTCGCAACCAGGCGGCAGCGAAATGTATTTAAATACACGTTTGTCGGCAGCAAGTCCACTAATAAAGTACACTTTCATAATAAGGGTCCCCGCTGCAAATTTAAACCCGATCCCGGGGCTGTTACGTTAAAAAATTATCAAAGTATTGATCCTGATCGCACAAAGGTAAGCCGCCCCGCTGATGGAAAATCAACCTGCCAGGGGAAAAACGTACCTTTGCTGCCAACAAACTACATGCAATGGATATTAAAAATAATATTCTCGAAACGATTGGAAATACGCCACTTATCAAGCTCAACAGGATCACGAACCACCTTCCTGCCACCGTTGTTGCCAAAGTAGATTATTTTAACCCGGGAAACTCTATAAAAGACCGCATGGCGGTTAAAATGATAGAGGTTGCGGAAAAAGAAGGCAAATTGAAACCCGGCGGCACCATTATTGAATGTACCAGTGGTAATACCGGTATGGGGCTGGCCCTGGCAGCCTGTGTAAAAGGGTACAAATGCATTTTCACTACCACCGATAAACAATCAAAAGAAAAGGTTGATATCTTAAAAGCCGTAGGTGCCGAAGTAATTGTTTGTCCAACCAATGTTGAACCCGAAGACCCGCGCAGCTATTATTCCGTAGCCCGCCGACTGGCCAAAGAAATTCCGAATTCATTTCACTGTAATCAATACGATAACCTCGCTAACCGGCTCGCCCACTACGAAACCACGGGCCCTGAAATATGGAAACAAACCGATGGCAAAATAACCCACCTGGTTTGCACCGCCGGTACAGGCGGTACCGTAACCGGTACGGCTATGTACCTGAAAGAAAAGAACCCCAATATTAAAATATGGGCGGTTGATGTGTACGGTTCCCTGCTTACCAAATATTTTCGCACAGGCGAAGTAGATATGAACGAGGTTCACCCTTATATATCGGAAGGTTTTGGGGAAGACTTTGTTCCCGAAAATTACGACATGAGCGTCATCGATCATTTTGAACAGGTAACCGACCGCGACGGGGCCATTATGGCCCGACGCCTGGCGAAGGAGGAAGGTATCTTCTGCGGTTACAGCGCCGGCAGTTGTATACAGGGACTGATGCAAATAGCAGCCGCACACCCGCTGAAGAAAGACGACCTGGTAGTTTGCATCTTCCACGACCATGGCAGTCGCTATGTTGCCAAGATCTATAACGACCAGTGGATGATGGAAAGAGGTTTTATGGATGTAAAAACATGTAAGGACATCATCAATAACCGCGGCGCCAAACAAAAACTGGT
>CBIHPC010000432.1:0-4549 GCA_966211305.1 uncultured Niastella sp. | reverse complement strand
ATTTCAATAATCATATCTTTGCGCTCCTTAAAATTATATGGGTAAACAACCGCTGATTAAACAGGATGGAGTTATTATAGAAGCTTTATCGAACGCCATGTTTAGGGTAAAACTTGAGAACGGGCATGAAATACTGGCTACGATCTCGGGCAAAATGCGGATGAATTACATCAGGATTTTACCCGGTGATAAAGTGGGGGTAGAGATGAGCCCTTATGATTTGACGAGAGGAAGGATAATCTTCCGGTATAAATAAGTAAAGCACTGTAAATAAATAAATGTTATGAAAGTTCGTGCATCTATTAAAAAGCGTAGCGCAGATTGTAAAATTGTGCGTAGAAAAGGCCGGTTATACGTTATAAACAAAAAGAACCCCCGCTTCAAACAGAGACAGGGGTAATCAATTGGCAATAGACAACTGGCAATATGCAATCAATGCTGTTGCATTTGTTTGGCTGATCGATTGAATGAACAACATACTACAAACAACAAACAATAAACAAGAACTATGGCTCGTATTGCCGGTGTAGACTTACCCAAAAATAAAAGAGGCGAAATTGGTCTTACCTATATTTTTGGGATCGGCCGTTCAACTGCCCAGTACATCCTTGAAAAAGCAGGTATTGCGCTGGACAAGAAAGTTCATCAGTGGAATGATGATGAACTGAACGCAATCCGTAACATTATTACCAACGAATTTAAGGTAGAAGGTCAGTTGCGTTCAGAAGTGCAAATGAGTATCAAGCGCCTGCTCGATATCGCTTGCTACCGTGGTTTACGTCATCGTAAAGGATTACCTGTTCGTGGACAGCGTACACGTACCAACAGCCGTACCCGTAAAGGAAAACGGAAAACTGTTGCCGGTAAAAAGAAAGCACCTAAGAAATAATATTAGCTGTAAGCTTCAAGCTGTAAGCCATAAGCCTTCTGTTAAATCGCTTATGGCTTGCAGTTTAGGGCTTATAGCTTAATTTATATGCACCAATATGACAGGTCAGCTACAGATACCAGGTGCAGGCGGAGTGTTGATCTGGTTTCCATGCAAATGGGATTATTTTAAAACAAGATTACCTGTAAACAATTATGGCAAAAGCACAACAACCCAGCGCAAAAGCCGCTGCGAAGAAAAGGATTGTGAAGGTGGACACCTACGGTGATGTTCACATTTCAGCAAGCTTCAACAACATCATCATCAGCATTACCAACAAGAACGGCCAGGTTATATCCTGGAGCAGTGCCGGTAAAATGGGTTTCAAAGGTTCTAAAAAGAACACCCCATACGCCGCTCAGATGGCTGCAGCCGATGCTGCCAAAACAGCTTTCGATGCAGGTGTGAAGAAAGTTGACGTATATGTGAAAGGCCCCGGCGCTGGTCGTGAAAGCTCAATCCGCGGTCTGTCTCAGAACGGTATTGAAATAGCTATGATCAAGGACGTAACTCCGCTGCCTCACAATGGCTGCCGTCCGCCGAAGAAACGTAGAGTATAATGCGAGGTAAGAAGTATGAGGTCCGAAATTCAAACTCTTCATACTTCTTACATCCTATATCATATTAAAAAGGGTACACGATTGATTTTTAAGATTTTTAGGATCGTTTACCGTCACCAAAAAATCTATTTAATAACAACATGGCACGTTACACTGGTCCAAAAACAAGAATCTGCCGTATTTTCGGCGAGCCTATCTTAGGCAATGGTAAATATCTTTCAAAGAACAGCAACCCTCCCGGTCAGCATGGTCCTTCAAAAAGACGTAAAGCTCCAGGGGAGTATGCATTGCAGTTAAAAGAAAAGCAAAAAGCTAAATATACTTACGGCGTTCTGGAAAAACAATTCCGCAGAACTTTTGAAGAGGCTGCCCGTATCAAAGGTGTTACCGGTGAAAACCTGATCAAATTGCTGGAAGCCCGTTTGGATAACGCCGTTTACCGCCTGGGTCTTTCTCCTTCACGCCCCGGCGCCCGCCAGCTGGTTTCTCACAAACACGTTACTGTTAACGGTTTTGTAGTGAACATTCCTTCTTACCAGTTGAAACCAGGCGATATCATCAGCATCAAGGAAAAGGATAAAGGAAATACAGCTATTACCAGCGTATTTCGCGGTAAGAACCAGAAGTTCAGCTGGCTCGATTGGAACGAAACTGAAATGACAGGTACTTTCGTAGCTTATCCAGAGCGTGAAAGCGTTCCAGAGAACATTAAGGAGCAATTGATTGTTGAGTTGTATAGTAAGTAATCTATAACGTGAATCGGCCATCGGCAATCGTGAAGAAGACCCGAAAGTCCGGTGCTCGCTGCTAATAGCTTACAACCGAAAGTCACAGCTACCTTTTTATAAAGAAGTAAAAAATCGAAATTTTAAAATATGGCCATTTTAAATTTCCAGAAACCTGACAAAATAGTTTTACAAAAAGCAACGGAATTCGAAGCTCAGTTTGAGTTTCGCCCGTTAGAGCCTGGTTACGGCGTAACCATTGGTAATGCTTTGCGCAGGGTATTGTTGAGTTCATTGGAAGGGTTTGCAATCGTAGGTATTCGCATTGAAGGCGTAGACCACGAGTTTGCCACCATCAAAGGAATCACCGAAGATGTGCTGGAGATCATTCTGAACCTGAAGCAGGTTCGGTTCAAAAAGAAAGTAGATCATGAAGTGAGCCAGGAAAAAGTGACGTTGAGCATTAAAAATAAATCAGAGTTCACAGCCGGTATGATCGGAGAAGCTACGCAAAACTTCGAGATCATGAACCCGGATCTGCTGATCTGTATTCTGGATTCATCTGCAAAGCTCGACATCGAGCTGACCATTGCAAAAGGTCGCGGTTATGTTCCTGCTGAAGATAACAAAGTGAAAGATGCACCATTCGGCTACATCCCCACTGACGCTATCTTCACGCCGATCAAAAACGTAAAGTACGCTATTGAAAACACCCGTGTTGAACAGCGCACTGACTACGAAAAACTGATCATGGACGTTTCTACCGATGGCACCATTCACCCTGAAGAAGCGGTGAAACAAGCCAGCCGCATCCTGATCCAGCACCTGATGATCATCACCGACGAAAACATCACTTTCGATAACAAGGAAGATAAGAAAGAAGATGTGGTTGATGAGCAAATGCTGCAACTGCGCAAGATCCTGAAAACGCCGCTCGAAGACCTCGATCTGTCGGTGCGCGCTTTCAACTGTTTGAAAGCTGCCAAGATCAACAGCCTGAGCGAGCTGGTTCAATACGAACAGGAAGACCTGATGAAGTTCAGGAACTTCGGACAAAAATCACTTGCTGAAATTGAGCAGGTGCTGGCTGAAAGAGGTTTGCACTTCGGAATGGATTTAAGTAAGTTGGGTCTGGATAAAGAGGAACTTTAGTTTCTAAATAAACAGAAGTAGGAGGTAAGAAGTAGGAAGTAAGAAATTCGCGAATTTTCCTACCTCTTACTTCATACTTCCTACTTCAGAATTTTAATAACAACGTAGACTGTAATTCCTGACACGGTACAGTCGGTAAAACAAATCGTCATGCGTCACGGAGACAAAATCAACAATCTAGGCAGAACGGCTTCTCACCGGAAGGCGTTACTGAAGAACCTGGCGTCTGAGTTGATCAGACACAAACGTATCAACACCACTTTAGCTAAAGCAAAAGCGCTGCGCAAGTTCATTGAGCCGCTGATCACCAAAGCTAAAGACAACACCACTCACCAACGCCGCGTAGTATTCAGCTACCTGCAAAACAAGGAAGCGGTTACCGAACTGTTCGGACCAATCGCTGAGAAAGTAGGTGGTCGTCCTGGTGGTTATACCCGCATCATTAAGCTGGGTATCCGCGTGGGTGACAACGCTGAAACTGCAATGATCGAACTGGTTGACTATAACGAGATCTACGGTAAAGGAAAAGGCGAAGTTAAAGAAGCTGCGAAGAAAACACGTCGTGGCGGAAGCCGTAAAAAAGCTGAAGATACAGCCGCCGCTCCTGCTGAAGAAAAAGCAACAGAAGAAAAGCCAGCTAAAAAAGCAGCAAAGTAAGAATGATCGGATTATTTTTTATAAAAAAGTCCCGACGTGCCCGTCGGGACTTTTTTTTGGTGCAATAGCTGTTTGAAGTGCATCTTTGCGGCACGAAGCAGGAGAAGTAAGAGAGGCCTTCAGACTTTCCAACTGCTGTGAACAAGAAATAATCTTTAATCGTTATTTATTGTGTTATTTTTGCAAAATTTTTTATAGAAAGATGTCTAATACGCCGCTTCAAAAACCCGCTGTATTACTTTTGGCAGATGGAACCGTACATTACGGAAAAGCCTTTGGCAAAATAGGCACTACAGCCGGTGAAATTTGTTTTAATACCGGGATGACCGGTTACCAGGAAGTATTTACCGATCCCAGCTACTATGGCCAGATCGTCATCATGAACAACGTGCATGTAGGTAACTATGGCATCAAAGACACTGATGTTGAATCTGATGGTGTTAAGATCAAAGGCATGATCGGTCGCAACCTGGAAGAACAATACAGCCGTAAAATGGCTACTGAATCGCTCGATCAGTATCTGATCA
>CBIHPC010000431.1:0-4560 GCA_966211305.1 uncultured Niastella sp. | reverse complement strand
GCTTCTGCGTACAACAGGTACAGGTCGGCCAGGCGGAACATAGGCCAGGGATAATTTTCAGAGGTAGCACTGTTAACAGTACCCGAAAATGCAAACTTCCAGTTCACCAGTTTTTTTATCCAGTAGCCTGTCATGTTTATATAATCGGTATTCACTTCGTTCATGCGCTGTCCGTGTTTGGCTTCTACGGTATAAGTGGCGCTGTCACTGCCGGTTATGCTGTTCTGCATATACCATACGCTGCCATCGAAACCCAGGTCGGCATAGTACCGTGGTTCGCGGTCGAAGTTGAGCCGCGCCGTCTGGTAACCCGTTGCCAGGTTATATCGTTCTGCCGGTGAAGCCGTTCTCAGCTCTGTAAAATTTGAAAAATCGTAGGTCTTGTCTTCGTTGATGGGCACGCCATGATCGGTGTAGAACTGCTGCGCTATTTTCAATGGTGCGCATAACTGGTTATAGGCAGCCAGGTTAATAGGCGCCCGCGGGTCTATCTGGCCCATACAAATGCTTTGAATGTAATCGGGTCCCTGGCTGGTGAGCGATACATTACGGGTAGAACCCCAGATCAGTTCACTGTTCCAGCGTTCGCATACGGCATTACGAATGCTCATTTGCACCCTGGTGGTATCGCTCAATTTATTCAGCCCCGTGAACTTGTACAACTCCAGTCCTGCCTGGTGCGCCACATCAATGGCTTCTTTGGCAGCCGTGGCAGCCCGTTGCCATTTGGTGGCATCATAAGCGGCAGGGAAAAGCGACTCACCATCCTGGTTCTTCAATGCACTGAAATCGTTGTTGCCATTGAACAGCGGGCTGGCGGCCAATACCAGCACCCGGGCTTTTACGGCCAGCGCGATGGGTTTGGTGATGCGGCCGGTTTCGTTGGCAATATCCGTTACTTTCATTGGCAGTTTTTCAGCGGCATCATCGAGCAGGCTAACGATGTAATTCACTACGGAATCTACCGGCGCTCTCTGCACCCGCACCTGGTCGGGCGTTGACGATATGGGCAGCGCTTTTGCCGCTATGGGTATGGGCCCATAATTCCTGAGCAGATAAAAATGGTAATACGCTTTCAGGAATTCCACTTCGCCCAGCCACTGGCTGCGCAGGGAAGGTTCCAGGTCGTACACCTTATTGACATCGCTTATATTTTCGAGAAAGATATTACAATGCCGCAAACCGGCGTACAGGCCGTTGGTGCCGTCCCAATAGTTGGCAAAGGGGTTTACCTTGTTCTGGTTACCCTTGGCAATATCCCAAATGGTGTTATTGAAAAATACGCCCGACCTTGGTAGCCAGCACTCGTCACCGGCCATAAAGCCTATTGAAGTGATGGGTTGGTTTTCGGTTGGCAGGAATGAATAGCAGGTGAACAGGTATTTTTCCGCTTCCCGCTTTAAGGTGAACGCATTGTCTATAGTTACCACGTTATCGGGTACTACGTCGAGGTATTTGTTACATCCGAACAGGGTAGCAACCGCAATCGCTGCCGTGGTGAATGCTGTATATTTATTTGCAAACAATCTCTTTATCATATACTCTATTTGCTGTGATCAAAAATGGTTAAAGTGACAGGCGGAGGCCCAGGTTGAATGTTTTCTGTACCGGATAGCCCAAGCCGTTGCCGGCCATCTCGGGATCCCACATTTTAAAACTGCTTAATACAAACAGGTTGGTGCCGTTGACGTAAATGCGACCATTTCTTAAATGACCAGTACGCAATAGTTTTTTTGAGAAATTATATCCCACCTCTACATTCTTACAGCGCACAAATGTTCCATCGCGCATCCACCAGGTAGAGGTTTGGTTGTTATTATTGATAAAGGTTTCGCTTAACCGGGGCCACAGGGCATACAGGTTGCGGTTGTCTTCACTCCAGTGATCGTCGGCGATCACTTTCAACAAACCGTTCTGGGCGCCGCCATTGAGCACAAAGGGCGAAATGTTTTCGGCATTGATGAAGAAGGAAGAGCGGGCCGAACCCTGGAAGAAGGCGCTTACATCGAAGCCCTTGAAACCAAAGCTGAAACCGGCTCCATAAATGATCTCGGGCGAGGTGGGCAGCCCGATGGGAACCCGGTCGTTGTTGGTAATTTGTCCATCGCGATTCACATCGCGGTACCTGATATCGCCGCCCATGTAGGCGCCATAGTTCTGGTAAGGCGCGTTGGCCACTTCTATATCATCTACGAACAACCGCTCGGCTACCAGCCCCCACACCTGTGTTAACGGGTGGCCTATTCTTGAAAGATGCTGTTCATGCGCGCCATAGGCAGGTTCTTCAAATTTGGAGAATTTAGAGGTGGCATAGGTCAAATTTCCCCGCAACTGTAACCACATATCATTGCCGAAGTTCCTGTTATAGTCGAGCGAGAAATCTACGCCCTGCGCGGTGGCTTCGCCCACATTCGCTTTGATGGCCGACTGCAGGCCCATGGTTGACGGAATATAAACGCGATCCATCAATATATTGGCCTGCTTCCGCTTCCAGTATTCGGCTATTACATTGAAGCCGTTGAAGAGGTTGAACTCAAGCCCATAGTTCTGGGTATAGGCCTTCTCCCAGGTGATGTCGTAGTTTTCGTACCGGCTGATGCCTATACCGGGGCGGTAATAGCCGGTGTTATTACCAAACCTGGCCCCGCGGCCATCGTTGTTCAGGTTGATCTCCGACAGGTAGTAGAACCGGTCGCTCGAGGCGCCTATCTGGTCGTTGCCCACCAGCCCGTACGAAGCGCGTACGCGCAGGTTCGACACAACGTCTTTCAACCCCTCGAAGAATTTTTCATTTGAAATGTTCCAGGCTATACCGGCTGAAGGGAACAAACCATAACGGCTGTTCTCATAAAATCTTTCTGAACCGTTATAACCGAAATTGAACTCAAACATATAACGGTTGTCGTAGCCATAAGTGAACCGGCCCGACAAACCCTGGTTACGGTATGGCAGCGAGAGCTGCAGGGTACCGCCGGGGTTTCCCTCGAGGTAGTTATTGAAGAGTGTAATGAGCATGCCCCCTACCGCATGTTTACCGCCAAAGGTGCGGGCATAATTGAGCGCTGCCTCTAAATAAGAACGGGAATTCTGTACTTTCACCCCTTCCACATAATTCAGGTATTCGGTTCCTTCCGAAATGCGGGCAAGTGTAACCGATTTTCCGCCATCGATGGTATTGGCCTGGTAGTAGAAAGGATTGTATTGGCGGGTAACGTCAAAATACGAGTACCGGTTGGTATAGGCCATTACACGCCCGTTAAGACCGGGAGTAATAAAACCGAAATCCTGTTTCAGTTCTAACTGGGCCAGCATGCGCGATGAATTGTACTGCTTATAACCCCGAACAGCATTCGCAAACGGGTTCAGGTACAATTGGCCCGCAGAATAATACCCTGTGGTTGCATCAGCCGCCATGCCGGGACGGGGTGCATTCCCAAACAAGGGGTGCGTTACCTGGGGAAGAAAGGTTTGCGGGTATACCGCCGGGAACAATACCGGGTTGCTCCACAACGCCTGGTTGAAGATAGACCCGCCCCCGTCAACAGGGCCGCGGTAATCGTCGAACTGACCATATACACGAACAATTGCCTCCGTTGTTTTGGTAAGCTGCAGGTTTACATTGGAACGTATTGAGTAATTTTTCAGCTTTACGTTGCTGTTGAAGTTATTTAACTCGGCCACTTTCAACACGCCGTTGTCGACATTATAGGTGCCCGACACATAGAACCGCGCGAATTTGGTACCGCCCTGCACATCGAGGTTATACCGCTGGTTAAGGGTATAATCTTTGATCATCATCCCTATCCAGTCGTTGCTGGGATATATGAGCGGGTTATCGCCTTTTATAGTTCCGTCGATCTTCGTTTGGCTATATGGTATTGGCGCCAGCGGGTTCCGGGTAAGAGCCGCTTCATTGGCCAGCTTCATATAGGTAATATTGTCGGTGAATTTGAAGTTCTGGGTATTGCCCGAGAGGGAGTTTTCAACCCTGAAATTAAATTGCGTTTTCCCTTCATTGCCGCTTTTGGTGGTCACCAGCACCACGCCGTTGGCGCCCCGGGCGCCGTATACCGAAGTTGCCGTAGCATCTTTCAGTATGGAAAAGGCAGCAATATCATCGGGCTGCAGCCGCGCCAGGTCGTTGGTGGTGCTTTCCATACCATCAATCAGAATGAGCGGATCGATCTTTCCGCCTGAGCTGAACGAAGTAATACCCCTGATAAAGAAAGAGGCATTGTCGACACCAGGCTCACCCGTGCGCTGGTACGAGATCATACCCGATATACGCCCGGCCAGCATGGTGGTGAGGTTGCTCGTTGGGCCTTTCAGTTCTTTGGGGTTAATGGTCGAAATGGCGCTTACCATGCTCGATTTCTTCTGCCTGCCGCCGAAGCCGACAACGATCACATCGTCCATTGCAGAAGCCGAATGTTTAAGCATGATACGCAGTTTACTTTCTCCGCGTATGTCCTGTTCGTACTTGTCATACCCGACAAAAGAAAAGGTCAACGTGCCATTGGCAGGAACGTTGATACTGAAACGCCCCATTGCATCGGTAAC
>CBIHPC010000430.1:0-4567 GCA_966211305.1 uncultured Niastella sp. | reverse complement strand
GGGCCGCAAAATCGGCAATAAGGTTGGTGATCGTCTGGCTTTTACCCGTTCCCGGCGGCCCCTGAATAATATAACTTTCTTTATCGCGGCTTTTAAGGATGGCCCTTGTTTGCGTTGGGTCGGCCGTGATCACGTGATACCAGTCGTCGGTATTGTTCAGCTCCTGCGGAGTTGCGCCGGTTGGTTTTGGCTTACTGCTGAACAACTGTTCAAACACTTCATTGGGCACCTGGTTGTCAATTACAAAATTGTAATCACGCACCAGGCTCATCTTTTTATAGTTGAAATTTCCCAATACAATATTACACATATCAAAATCCCAGCTATACGGATTGCCTTCGCTTTCAGAAAGCTCAAACAATGGTTTTCTTCTATCGGCATTGCTCTCCGTTAACCGGGAAGGCATAATATGCGCATCTTCATGCCCCAGCGTTTCGAGGAACCCGGTCCGGGGTTCTACCTTTTGCCTGAAAATTTCAAGTCCCAGCGGTTTATATTGTTCCTGCTGATAACTATAACCCACATCTTTATAGCTATCAAGTTGTTTGCCGGTTCGCTGCAGGCGTTTTTTGAAATTGGTGACGGTTTGTTTGGCCACATTATGCACCAGCCTGATGCGAGGCTTTTGAATATAATTAAGCACGATCCCCTGGTTGGCGGCATCTATCTGGCTTTTCAGCAATTGATAGAACTGCTCGGGGGTCATTTCATCAAGATCAACGAAATCGGGCAGCTCGATACCATATAACTCTTTCAGATAACTGGCCAGCACCGGGTTTACTTCGGCCACGTTATCGGTTATCTTCAAAATGAAATGGTCTTCCTTTAATTTTTTGTTCTTCTTCAGTTCCGCCGGCACCAGCAGCAACGGGCTTTGGATCCTTTCATCAGGATCTTCCTTCAGGTTATGCCAGTTGAGATAAACAATTACCAGCTTCAACTGGCTGAAACCATATTCCTGAATATCGCGTTGCGCTTCTATGCGTATTTTATCGAGCGAGGATGGCAGGTACAAATGATCTTCGAACCGCAGGTATTTGTTCAACACAATTTCCTTCATGCCTATCACCCGTTCAGAAATATCCTTATTCCAGGTAAACAACAACTCGGGCCTGATGCTTTGATAATGCAGCACCATAGGCACGCTGCTTACCGTTAAATTCACAAACCGCATATTCGGTTTGTAATACAATAAGCGGTTGCGCCTGCTGGTATCGAACAACCGGTTACGCAGTTTATTTAGGATAAGCTGGTTGCGGTTCGTCAATGATTTATTGATCCAACCGGCTATGTTACTGAGATCGGTTTGTTTTTCGGGATCATAGTCGCGGTAATGCTGCAGGCGGTTCACAATATCGTACAGGTCCTGCACCCGCTTTTGCCGGCTCAGCTCGGTCATTTCAGCAATCAGTGAGCTGATGGTGGGATGTATGCGGTGATTGTATAAGATCGGGTTGCCGCGGTATTTTGCAAATAACGCGAGGTCTTTCTCTTCATTTAAATTCAGGCCCAGCGCCATACTGCCCAATACGCAACCAAGACAAAATATATCTGTGAGCTCATCGTGGTGCCCGAGGTTCATTTCAAAACAGCGGTAACCGGGAATATAGGCCGGCGAGGTAAGCGTTTCACTGCCATTCAGGTGAATTTGTACGTTCTCTACCGAAACGGCGCTGTCATCGATATCTATTTCAGGTTTTGCTTTACCTGTGAGATCAAAATGCCGGGCTTTATGCCGTTCGAACAGGGCCACTACTTTGCCAATGGCATTCATTGGCTTATGGGCTGCCCGTTCATCCACATCGAGCCGGTTTTCGGTTATGAACAATGCATTTTCATTTTCAAACGGGGCAACGAGCCCGGCTTCATGAAAGCCGATCACCTCTTTGCACAAAGGCAGCACGAATGCAATTACATCATCTGTGGCATAATCTCCGTTGTCGAATGCTGTTTTCAAAAATTGCCTGAAGGATTGAACCTGTATTGACATAATCAATAGATTGAGATCAGTATAGTAATAATGCGATATTAATTGCCGGCCGGTACGGCTGAAGTAAGTTTTTCATCTCCCTCGTATATCTGTTCCTTCTCCCCTTCTTTTATTTTATACCAGGCAGACATTGTTTTTTGCTTGTGTTGCTGAAGCTTTTTGTCGCTCAGTTGCAGTTCCTTTTTTACTATAGCATCAAAAACATCTTTCAACTGAATGGCTTCGGAAAACTGGAAAGCCCAGCCAAAAGGTATTTGTTCCAGTTCGCCATCAACCAGTGCAAAATCGAGCATAATATACCCCAGATAATCTTTTATGCTGGTATGCGCTTCGCTGATCGTTTGGGTAAACGCTTCATCGAGCATTACCGAATCATCATAGGAGAAATTAACAAAATATTGTTTGGCAAGGCTGGTCACCAGGGTGCTGCGAAACCAGGTTGGTTTCAACAATAACTGCAAAAACTTCCTGGTGAGTTGTAACAGGCCCTCCTGTTTGAACACATCGAGCTGGTCGAGGTCGGTCATTCCTTCTATCATCCTGATGATCTCAGGTTCTGCAGCTTCTTTTTTTTCATGCCAAAGCTGAATGGCCCTTGCCCTGATAAAATTCTCAGGGTGCGATATGGTGGTGGCTTTTACGCCGCTGGCGGTTGAAAATATTTCATCGGCCTGTTTGGTATAACTTTCCGCACTTACCTTATCCAGCCCCGTTGCGATCTTAACCAGTGAAGTAATTACCGGTTTCGTATCTCCCACAACGGTATAGGCGCCGCGATCGCAAAATATTTCAGTATATAACCTGTACAAACGTGCGGTTTCAGAATAGGCGGCGTCACTGTTATAATTACCTGCAATTGCCATAATGATGCGTTCGGCAATCTCCAGTTCGCCCTGCAGCGAACTATACAGTTTTATATGTGTAAGTTCATGCGCCAGTATGGCCAGCAGTTCATCTTCACCGAGCAGTTGGGTAATGCGGCCGCTGAAAACAATATGCGCTTCATTGTTAAGAAAAACAATGCTTGCATTTATTTCGTCGGTGTATTGTGCCTGGTAAACAGTAACGGGTAATTGCTCTAATCCCAGTTTTTCCTTTGCCTTATTAACTTTTTCATATATACCGGCATCGGCCTGCTCATCGAACTTGTAAGTATTTTTTAACAATTCCGTTTTGTATTGAGCGAGCTGTTCCTCTTTTGTTTGTACGGCAGCAAAATAATTCCAGGTTTTCTCCTGCCGGGCAAAATGATCCCGAACTTTCAGGTGATATGGAAGCGCTTGTAACATATATTTATATATATAGTATAAAAGAATAAATATTCTGGGAATAAAGTACCGTCTTTTACGGCAAGGATATCAGAAAGGGAGATACAACAGCAATATGCTTACATTCCAACAGATGAACTTGTACTAATTTCAAATACTATGCCTTTTTTACGAAACGTGCTGTAATATGATTTATTTGCACAGCCTGATAAATTATGATTTCTTTTGGAAAAACGACAACCTGTTTGAATTACCCATGATTCAAACAGGTATAAACGTAATAGAAGGTTGGTGGAAGTAAAAGTTTAATGAGGCCGGATCCGTTTCCCGGCTGAAGTCAAAACGATGTGAATAATTATCCGGTTGGTAAAAACCCGGTAACAGTTATCACTGAACTCCGGGCCGAAATATTTTATCAGTACCCACTCCCGGCAGGCAGCTGCATATCCTGCAAAACTTTTTGCAGTTCCGTTATGGAACTTAATTTCGAAACAAATGCGTGCGCACCTGCTTCCAGGGCACGCCCTTCTTCTTTTTTATTATTGGTAATGGAGAACGCGATGATCTTAATATCGGGCCATTTTTCTTTGAGGGCCGCAATGGTTTCATAACCGTCCATCACCGGCATGTTCAGGTCGGTGATACATATATCAGGTACATTACCGGCCGACAATTGTTTTAAAAGATCTTTTCCGTTTACCGCTCTCAGCATTACATCGTAACCCCACAACGTAATGATCTCATAAATACTGTTCCTGATAACGGATGAATCATCAACCAATGCTACCTTGATACCATAATTGTTCATAATAAATAAATTAGAGTTGCTTCTTTGTCGCTGTGCGGATCGGGATCCGGTCAATGGCAACAAGGAATTCAAAAAAGTACGAATTACAATAAGGTTGTGGTTTTTACGGGTTTAACCGGATAATTGAAGGTGAGGTTATTGTCGGCTAAATGGTAAGAAACTTTCTGCAACAAAGGTAACTTAGTTCACAGGCCATCAAAAGAATGCAGGTATCATAAACGAACGAACCAATGTTATCACTTTCGAAAAATACGGGTTTCTATTTATCAATGCGGAGTAATGTCATGGCAACACTTTTTATATAATTAAAAAAGCCCCAATAGTTACCCACAATTATACATTAAGTTATTGTTAATTAAAAAATATGAGGTAATCTTGCGATGAATCGTTTTCCTATGAAAAGTGTTCCTGAATTTGAGTGTATTTGCATTCCGTTATTCGCATGGAAAACGAGATCCCGACCAAATCAACCATCGAGCTGCTTATACAGCATATCAATGA
>CBIHPC010000429.1:0-4596 GCA_966211305.1 uncultured Niastella sp. | reverse complement strand
CAGCAGTTTGGCGGACATCCCCCTTCTACAAAATGGAACCAGATCAATAACGATACACTGCGGCTTATTTTTCCGGCCAATCTCGCACTGGAAAAACAGGCTGCGGATATTGCTACCACCATACAACGCCTCGGTGTACAAACTTCGTCCACTATCGGCGATCGCATCCGAAAGGTGAGCATCGTATTGCAGCCACGCACCACTATCTCCAATGCCTATGTGGCACTGGGCCCCTGGCGCAGTGAGTTCTACCTGATGCCGCCGCAAAGCGCCTTCGACCTCGGCACCACTCCCTGGTACCATGCCCTGGCACTACACGAATACAGGCACATACAGCAATACAATAATTTCCGTAAAGGGCTATCGCGGGTGGCTTATTATTTGTTTGGACAGGAAGGCCTGGCCATGGCCAACAGCGCCGCCATCCCAAACTGGTTTTGGGAAGGCGATGCCGTTTACCAGGAAACGCTGAAAAGCCGGCAGGGCAGGGGACGGCTGCCATTTTTCTTTAATGATTACCGCTCTTTATGGCTTGCCAATAAAAATTATTCATGGATGAAACTGCGCAACGGTTCGCTGCGCGATTTTGTGCCCGATCATTATCGCCTCGGTTATATGCAGGTGGCGTACGGACGTGAAAAATACGGAGCCGGTTTCTGGAAAAAAGTGACCGACGATGCAGCCAGGTTTAACGGTGTGTTGTACCCGTTTCAGCGCGCCATCAAAAAATACAGCAATACCGATTATAAAACCTTTCGCCGGGAAGCCATACAATATTTCCGCGCATATGCCGATTCAGGCCGCGGCGATAGCGTCAGCAACTGGGCAGGCAGGCAGGTGCATTTTGCAGGTGATGAAGAGTTTGCCCAATGGATAAACGATAACACCGTTGTGCTGGTTAAAAGCAGTTATAAAAAGATACCGGCTTTTTACCTGCGTAACATGAGTACCGGTAACGATACGCGCCTGCGCACAAAAGATATTTCGCTCGACAATTACTTCTCCTACCGCAATGGCAAAATTGTATATGCCGCTTATGAAGCCGATACCCGGTGGAACTGGAAAGATTACAGCGTGCTGAAGGTGCTTGATGTGGAAACCAAACAACAGCACACCATCACGCACCGGTCGAGCTATTTTGCACCCGATATTGCTGCAGATGGAAAAACTATTGTGGCGGTAGATGTGCAGCCCGGCGGTTTCGCCACCCTGCATATACTAGATGCAGCCTCGGGCGCCGTTTTGAAAAAAGTACCCAATCCACAGCAACTGTTCTATAGCCAGCCTAAATTTTATGATCAGCGATCGGTAGTGGCAGCCGTGCGTACAAACACCGGCGCCAATACACTGGTGAAGGTGAACATCAATGACGGATCGGTGGAGGAGTTATTGCCCTGGTCAATGCGGGCGATCGGGTTTCCGGCCGTGCAGGGCGATACCATTACTTTTACCGCTGCCTGGGAACAAAGAGATGAGTTGTTTTCGCTGGTGAACAAACAATTGTACCGTTTGCCTACGCCTGATAATAAAGGAACCGGTAATTACCAGTTAAGCACGCATAATAACAAAGCGGTTTATTCGGCCTTTACGGCAGCGGGTTATCACCTGGTGCAACAAGGCCTGTCAGGTAAAAGCTGGCAACCGGTGGGCACTGATGCGTTCACCGCGCCATTGTTTGAATATAGTTTGGATAATTTGAAACAAGACCAGCCATTACCTGTTGATACCAGCCGCCAGTACCGCATCAGCCGTTACCGCAAAACATTCAACCTGATCAATTTTCACAGCTGGCGGCCGTATATTTCCGACCCCGATTATACGTTTTCACTGGTGGGGGAGAATGTGCTGAACACACTGCAAACGGAGATCTATTTCAATTACAATACCGACGAGAAGTATAAAGAACTGGGCGTTTCTGCCATATATGGCGGCTTTTTTCCTTACCTGGTATTAGGCGTTTCAGAAACATTCGACCGCCGGGAGTCGGATACTCCCAACCGTACATGGAACGAATTTAACGGCCGTTTTGGATTACAGTTTCCTTTTACATTCAATGGCGGCCGCTTTTACCGGCGTTTGAGTTTATCGGGCGGCTTCAATCATCACCAGGTAAATTATACGCTGGGCTCAAAGAACAGGTTTGCCGATAAACAGTTTGAATTTGCAGATGCATCGGTGTCATTCACCATGCAGTCGCAGGTAGCGCGGCAGCATATTTACCCGCGTTTCGGCATCAGCCTGCTTTCGCGGTACCGCACCATACTTACCACGTACAGCGGGTACCAATGGTTAACGAGCGCATCGTTGTACCTGCCTGGTGCGTTCCCTACGCATAACCTGGTTTTGAATGCGGCTTATCAAAAACGCGATACGTTAACAGATTATAGTTTCAGCAACAGCTTTCCCATGTCGCGTGGGTATTTGGGTATAAACTATTACCGGTGGCCCGAAATGTACAAGGTAGGGGTGAACTATCATTTCCCGCTGCTGTATCCCGACTTTGGCATCGGCAATATTGTTTATTTCCAGCGGGTGCGCACCAATGGTTTTTACGATTATACCGATCTTAAATATTATCGCGGTGACGCGCATTTGCAGTTCCGGTCTGCAGGCGCAGAAATGTTCTTCGATACCAAATGGTGGAATGAATACCCGGTTAGTTTCGGTATTCGTTACAGCCGGTTGATGGATGGGGAATTGATGGGGCTGGGGGCGAATCAGTGGGAGTTTATACTGCCTGTAAACCTGCTTGGGAGATAAAGTTATGTCTTGTTGAATATAAGAAAGGGCTAAAAGCCAAAAGCTTAAAGCTGAAAGCAAATACAAATGACCGCTTCAGTATATGTTTTAGGTTTTCTGCTTTAGGGCTTACAGCTTTCTGCCGGCCGTTATATCCTATAAAGCTGGAATTACACTCGGTTTCTTCTTAAACAACCATTTATTCGCCTTATACATCAACCATGCACTTCCCGCTCCGATAACGGCGCCGGCCAGTACATCGCTGGGATAATGCACACCTAAATACATTCTGCTGTAACCTACCGCCGCGGCATACGTATATGCCGGAACGGCTACATACCATTTCGGGTAAGCCAGGTACAACGAAGTAGCTGAGGCAAATGCTACCGAGGTATGCCCGCTGGGGAAGGAGGGGCTGTTGCCGGTACCGGCAGCGGAAAGTCCGTCAATTTTCATATAGGGCCGCGATCGCTTAAAGGAGTATTTCATCCCATAGGTGATAAACGTGGCTGCTGCGGCCGATTCTGCCAGGTATAACCCCTTTTTCAGGGTCATTTTATTATTGTCGATAAGCCCAACCACGGTTACCGTGGCGGGAATAAGAAACGATATTTCCTGGGTGTAGTCAGAAATACCCCGCATCACTTTTGTCATGCCCTCCGAACGGCTCTCCTTTAAATTCACCAGCACCCGCTGATCGAAGTTCAGTTTCTGCGCTTTGCAGGGTTTAAAACAGCAAAAGCACACCGCGGTGAGCAGTGTGCTTTTAAAAATGTATGAAAGGGGCGTCGCTACTTTAGAGGTTTTTGAGGCTATCCTCGATAGCCCTGATCTTTTCTTCAGCATCCAGTTTTTTCTTTTGCTCTAATTGAACGACATCCGGCCTTGCAGATTGTACGAACCTTTCGTTACTTAACTTTTTGTTAACTGATTCAAGGAAGCCTTTCAGTCGTTCCAGTTCTTTTAAGAGGTCATCTTTCTGGGCGCCAATATCTATAGCTTGTTCAGTTTCAATATAGAATTTATCCTTGCCGATCACCGCTGTAATGGTTTGTACTACAGGCTCGGTAACAAATGTTAATTGTTCAATATTAACCTGTTTTTTCAGAACGGCTTCAATGGCTTTGAACAATTCATTGTTTTCGCCCTGAATGTACAGCTTGATGGGTTCTTTGGGTTTAATCTGGTTCTTTGCCCGAACGTTACGCAAGCCGGTAACAGCATCCTGTAACAATTGTCCTTCCTGCAGAACAACAGAATCGAATGGTTGAGGTTCAGTGAATTGTTTAACGCAAAGATCTTCTGTGCGAGGAGCCAGCAAATGATAAATTTCTTCTGTAACGAAGGGCATATAGGGATGCAATAACTGCAACAGTTCAGTGAAGAACGCAACCGTTTTGTCGTATACGCCTTTGTCGATGGGTTGATCCATCGGTGGTTTTACCCATTCAAGGTACCAGCTACAGAAGTCTGTCCATATAAGGGAGTAAAGTGTTTTTAACCCTTCACTCAGCTTAAAGTCTTTATAGTGCTGTTCTATTTCTGCTTTGGCTTGTTGCAACCTGTTCTCAAACCAGGTTACAGCAAAAGGCGTTTCGCTGCTTGCGGTTGCGCTAACCTTCGCTTCAAACATTTTGATCAGCTTCAGGGCGTTCCACATTTTGTTATTGAACTCCTTACCCTGTTCAGGCGAGGTTTCATCGAACAGCAGGTCGTTACCGGCGGGGGATGAGATCATGATGCCGAAACGCACGGCGTCGGCGCCGAATTTATCGATCAGCATCAGCAGATCGGGTGAGTTGCCCAACTGCTTGCTCATTTTTCTGCCCAGTTTATCGCGCACCATTCCGGTAAAGT
>CBIHPC010000428.1:0-4602 GCA_966211305.1 uncultured Niastella sp. | reverse complement strand
GGAAGTTTAAAATGAACAGTGTATATGAGTTTTACCAATTTTACAGTTCCTTACCCGATAGAGGGAAAATACAGTAAACGAGTAGCTTATTTTTCAATGGAGTATGCAGTGCATCAACCATTGAAGATCTATAGCGGAGGTTTGGGGTTTTTATCAGGATCGCATTTGCGCAGTGCATATGAGCTGCAACAAAATATGGTGGGCATTGGCATTTTGTGGAAGTATGGCTATTACGATCAGGCCCGTAACCAGGACCACACCCTGCAGGTAACCTGGCTCGAAAAGAACTATCATTTTCTGGAAGATACCGGTATTAAATTTCAGATAACCATTCACGATCACCTGGTATGGGTGAAAGCATATTATCTGAACCCGGAAACATTCAAAACAGCGCCGCTTTTTCTGTTGAGCACCGACCTCCCTGAAAACGATCACGTTTCACAAACCATTACCCATCGCTTATACGATGCCAACGTGGCTACCAAAGTTGCCCAGTTCATATTACTGGGTGTTGGCGGCGCCAAGCTGCTGGATGAATTAGGGTTCAATCCCGACTTATACCATTTGAACGAAGCGCATGGCGTGTCATCAGTGTTTTACCTGTACAAGAAATTCGGAAACAAGGTTGAAGAAGTAAAGAAGCGCCTGGTGTTCACCACGCATACGCCTGAAGAAGCCGGTAATGAAAAGCATGATATACACCTGTGTCATAAGATGAGTTATTTCTGCGGCCTGAGCATCGACGAAGTACGCAAACTCACCGGCATGCACGACGATTTGTTCAATCACTCTCTGGTAGCATTGCGTTTTGCGCACCTGGCCAATGGGGTATCGAAACTGCATGGCGAAGTATCACGAAGCATGTGGGGAAAGCATGAGAATATTTGTCCGATCATTTCTATCACCAACGCACAGAACTGGCGCTATTGGGCCGATAAACAATTGTACCGCGCTGCTGAAGAGGGCAATGACAGCTGGTGGGATGATCGTAAGAAATACCTCAAACGCCGGGCGTTTGATATCGTAGCCGATCAAACAGGTAAAATATTCAACCCGAACGTATTTACCATTGTATGGGCGCGCCGTTTTGCCGGTTATAAACGAGCAGAGCTGCTAACGCGTGATAAAGTACGATTTGATAAATTATTGAACAATACCAAACATCCTGTGCAGATCATCTGGGCCGGTAAGCCATACCCGATGGATTACCCTGCTATCAATGAATTCAATAGCCTGGTGCATTTAAGCAAAAATTATAAAAACGTGGCGGTGCTGGTCGGTTATGAGCTGGCGTTATCAAAGCGGATGAAGCAGGCTGCGGATATCTGGTTGAATAACCCACGCGTTCCCCGCGAGGCTTCGGGTACCAGTGGTATGACGGCTGCCATGAACGGCGCCATCAACTTCTCCACTTCCGATGGCTGGATCCCCGAGTTCATTGATCAGGGCCATAATGGTTTTGTGATTTACCATCCCGATTATGGAAAAATGAGCGTGCAGGAGCAGGACCAATACGATCTGGAAAAAATGTATGACATTATCGAGAACGAAATACTTCCTATGTATTATGAGCGGTACGATACCTGGCGCACGATCGCTAAAAACGGCATGCGCGATGTTCGCTTCCAGTTCGATTCGGGCAGAATGGCGAATGAGTATTATGAGTTATTGTATAAGTAAGTTCGTTGACGAGTTAACCTGTTGACCGGTAAATTAATAATATGCAGGTTAATATAGTTGATTGAGGTGATATAGCTGACAGAGGAAATACAAACAAGTAAGTTGTTAAAATAATATTAAGGATCATCCGCCGGTTGGCAGATGGTCCTTTTTTGTGGGTGGCTGTCGCCCAGGGCTCCGGCCTGCATTTACCCTGGTGGAGAAACAGAAAGCCTTTATCGCCTTTATTAGCTCTATCAGCTTTTCAACTTTCCCCAACAATGCCATTAACTTTTCAACAAACCCATATGTAATTCTTACCAATCCAGCATCAATTATTCAACAAATCAATCACTCACCAAACTATATTACATGAAACGTACGTTTATTTTATTGATAGCCCTGTCGCTGGCTGCTGCCGTGCATGCCGGTGATGATAAGAAGATCGTTAGCTCGGTATTGAAATCGGCCATGGTGTACCGCGTTGGCGCCGAACTGACGCACACGGCAAAAGCCACATTAAGCCAGGGCAATAATGAACTGGTGATAGATAATATCAGCAACAGGATAGATGTCAACAGTTTGCAAATAGGCAGCAATGGCAACGTAACCATTTTGTCGGTTGAGTTCTCCACTAATTTTTTGCGGCCTGAGCAAAAGCTGCCCATTGTAAAAAAGCTGGAAGATTCGCTGGACGCGGTTAATGATGAAATAAACAGGGTACTGGTAATATTAAAGACCGACCAGGAATTGCTTGATCTGCTGAAAGCCAACAAAGAGATCCGTGGCGATCAAACCGGGGTAAGCGTGGCCGAACTTACCAAAATGATGGAATACTATAAAACGAAAACGCTGGAGCTGCAGAACGAGATCAGCCGGTATAAGGAAAAAGAAAAAAAGCTTCAGGCCGTTACCACTAAAATAAACCAGCAGATAAAAGAAGAAGAGCAAAAGAATTATAAGACCATTGGCAAGCTGATGCTGCAGTTAAATTGCCCCATAGCCGGCCAGTACGATTTCAATATCTCATATGTAACACCTTCTGCCGGTTGGAACCCAACGTATGACCTGCGGGTGGAAAATATCAGCAAGCCTGTTGCTTTGGCTTATAAAGCGAAACTGACGCAGATCACAGGTATTGACTGGGATAATGTGAAACTGTCATTGTCAACTTCCATTCCATCACAACATAATAACGCCCCGGAGGTAAAGGCCTGGTTCCTCGATTATCTTACCGCTGTTAATAGAGTGCCGGACTTTTTTAGTAACAGGGCTGCCGGGTTGGCGGTAGCCGCACCTGCCATGGAAAGGGAAGATGTAAAGATAATGGGGTACAGCACCAAACGAGGGGAAGAAAAGAAAAGTGAGCCAATGTATTTGGTCAATGGTACATTCATGTCAAAGGCTGAGTTTAGCAATATCGATACTAAAGCGATCAAAAATATAGAGGTGCTAAAAGATGCACAGGCTACTGCTGTTTATGGCAGCCGGGGGGCGAATGGCGTTGTTGTGGTAACCCTTAAAGAAATGGGAGATTATATACAGGTTAAAGACAACATGTTGAATGTAGTATTTGACATCGATCTGCCCTACGATGTGCCTTCGAACGGAAAAGAACAGAACGTTCACCTGAAAGATTTTAAAATTCCTGCCCTATATAAATATTACAGTGCTCCGCGGCTCGATAAAGATGCGTACCTGATGGGTGAAATAGTTGACTGGGAAGCATTGAACCTGTTACCGGGTTTGGCCAATATTATTTTTGAAGGCACCTATATCGGCAAAACAAATATCGATGCGGGCTCTGTACAGGATACGCTGAACCTTACGCTGGGCCGCGATAAAAGGGTAGTGGTAAGCCGCGACAGGCTGGCTGATTTCAGCAGTGTGAAATTCCTGGGCGCTAACAAAAAGCAGACCCTGACATTTGAAATAACGGTTCGCAACAACAAAAAAGAAGCGGTGCAAATGGAGATACAGGACCAATACCCGGTATCGACGAATAAAGACATTGAAGTGGAACTACTGCAGCATGATGGCGCTACCGTAAACGCGGAAACCGGTATCTTAACCTGGAAAGCGCAGCTGGCGCCCGGTGAAATTAAGAAGTACCGCGTGAGCTACAGCGTGAAATACCCGAAAGATAAAATGATAAATCTATAAAAGCAAAGTGTGCCCTCCGCCAGCTGGCGGTGGCCACACTTTGTTATAAAAACTATAATTGAACGATTTCAATCAGTTCTACATCAAAGATCAGCGTTGAGCCTTCTTTGATGGTTGGTCCGGCAGGGTTATCGCCATATGCCAGATCGGAAGGAATGAACAGCTTCCATTTGCTGCCGACAGGCATTAACTGTAACGCTTCTGTCCAACCGGGAATTACATTTTTCAATGACAGTGTAATGGGTTGACCGCGTTCTACCGAGCTATCGAATACAGTACCGTCGATCAGGGTGCCATGGTAGTGGACTTTCACCTGATCTTCCAGTTTTGGCTTTGGGCCGGTACCTTCTTTCTCCACCTTGTATTGCAGGCCGCTGGCCAGTGTGATAACGCCGGTTTTCTTTTTATTTTCTGCCAGGAAAGCTTCTCCTGCCTTTTTGTTGGGACCTGCTTTGGCAGTGCGGGCGTTCTGCATGTAGTTTACGATGCAGTTATTAACCTGCGTTTCGTTCAGCAAAGGTTTGTCAACTTTAGCATCAGAAAGCGCTTTCAGTACCAACGCGTTGTTTATATTGCTTATACCCTGGGCTTTGTAAAAACTGGCGATACTTAACCCAATGGCATAACTAAATGAATCAGCTGAATTTTTCAAAACGGGCGCAGCAGGTGCTGCAGTGGTAGTTTTCTTACTGGCAACTGCCGCGTTTGTAGTTTTCCTGGGAGTTGCTGCAACCGGCTTTTTTTTAGCTGGAGCCTGGGCCAGCATTACAGTGGCTGGTA
>CBIHPC010000427.1:0-4602 GCA_966211305.1 uncultured Niastella sp. | reverse complement strand
ATGCAGCAGGCCGGTTTATCGGTGCTGTTGCTGGAAGGGAAAGAAACCATCGGCGGTGGAATGCGCACAGCCGAAATTACATTGCCCGGTTATTTGCATGATATCTGTTCGGCCATACATCCCATGGCGGCCGCATCGCCTTATTTAACTACGCTGCCTTTACAGGAGCATGGGCTGGAATTTATTTATCCCGAAGTGGCAGCGGCGCATCCGTTTGATGATGGTACTGCCGCTGTGCTGAAAAATTCTGTAACCGAAACAGCGCAGTTGCTTGGTGCGGATGCTGATAATTACGCAAAACTGATACAACCATTATTGAAGATCTGGCCTGCAATTGCAGCAGATGTATTGGGGCCATTGCATTTCCCCAAACATCCCCTGTCGATGGCCCGGTTTGGGCTGCCCGCCCTTACTTCGGCTAACTTTCTTTCCCGAAAATTTAAAACGGCAAAAGCAAAGGGCCTGTGGGCCGGGATGGCCGCGCATTCCATACAACCATTGACCAATGCGGTTACTTCGGCTATTGGTTTGGTTTTGATGGTAGCCGGGCATTTAAAAGGCTGGCCGGTGCCAAAAGGCGGATCGCAATCCATTGCCAACGCTCTGGCTTCTTATTTTTTGTGCCTCGGCGGAAAAATTGAGACCGGGCGATATATTCACTCACTCGATGAATTACCGCCGGTAAAAGCCATGTTGTTCGATGTAACGCCAAAACAGTTGTTACAGATCGCCGGTGAACGGTTCTCATCCTTTTATAAAAAACAATTGCAGCGCTACCGGTATGGGATGGGCATTTTTAAAATCGACTGGGCTTTAAGCGGGCCGGTTCCCTTTACGGCAAATGAATGCCGCAACGCAGGAACGGTGCATCTCGGGAATACGCTGGAAGAAATTGTAGAAAGCGAACGGTTATCTTCGAAAGGTGTTCATGCCGGAAAACCATTTGTATTGCTGGCGCAGCCCAGCGTATTTGATGGCTCGCGGGCGCCTGAAAACAAACATACCGCCTGGGCTTATTGTCATGTGCCGAATGGTTCAACCGTCGATATGACAACGATCATAGAGCGCCAGGTAGAACGCTTTGCGCCGGGTTTTAAGGATTGTATTCTCGGCAGGCATACTATGAACACTGCCGAAATGGAGGCATACAACCCAAATTATATCGGGGGCGACATCAATGGCGGTATCATCAATATCCGGCAATTATATACCCGGCCGGCTATACGCTGGTCGCCTTACACCACGCCGGCAAAAGGGATTTATATCTGTTCCTCCTCAACACCGCCGGGTGGCGGGGTACATGGCATGTGCGGTTATCATGCTGCAAAAAAGGCACTGCATGATGTGTTTAGTTTAAGTGTGCCACACCTGTGAGGTTGGCACAATTAGGGCAAAACCGGGAGAAAGTCCTAAATTGTAGCATTGAGATTCCTGAACAGTATTCAACCAATCAAACATGTCGTACCAGAACGCGAACGTCGAAGACATCGCAGTCAATGAAACAACCAAACCTGTTCCGGCCAAAAAATCCTTCTTCGAAAGCTTTACCGAAGATTACTGGGCGGTTTCTATCGCAGGTGTGATCATTCTAACCATGCTGGCACTTACACTGTGGGTGCCGGGGTTCAGTTTGCCATTGCCATCGTATAAATGGGAAAACGGGAGTGACCTGGCGAATAAAGTGTTATCTGTCAAAAATATCTTATTGGTCCTGCAAACAGGAGTAATCTTCCTGGTATTGTCGGGTATCGCCATTAGTTTATCTGGCGGCAGTATAAGAAAATATATAAAAGGGTTTTCGTTGATCTATGTGCTGGCGGTGGCGGCCCTGATCATAGCAGGAAATAAAGTCGTTTCATATTACGGGTTTGAATATGTGATCTTTGCTTTGATCCTCGGTTTGCTCATTGGTAACCTAACCACCGTTCCGGCCTGGTTGAAAGAGGCTGCCCGTTCGGAGTTTTTCATAAAGACCGGTCTTGTGATCTATGGTACAAGCATGCTGTTTACCGATATTGTAAAGGCCGGGTTGCCCGGTTTATTACAATCGGTATTGGTGGTGAGCGTGGTTTGGTTTATAGCGTTATGGATAAGCCGGAAATTGAAAGTAGATGATGAGTTTGGCGTAATCCTGGCGTCGGCAGTCGCAATATGCGGCGTGTCGGCGGCTATTGTTGCTAGTGGAGCCATTAAAGGTGATAAAAAGAAATTGTCATATGTGACCACGCTGGTATTGCTGGTAGCTGTTCCCATGATGATCGTTCAACCCTGGTTAAGCAAACTGTTGAACCTTTCAGAAGTTGTAGGCGGCGCCTGGCTGGGCGGTACGCTCGATACTACGGCATCGGTTTCGGCCGCAGCCCAGCAGGTAGGCGAAAAAGCCGTGAAGGCCGGCGTGATCGTGAAATTTTCACAAAACGTGCTGATAGGAATTGCCGCTTTCTTTATTGCGCTCTGGTGGACGTATAGAAAAGGCGCATCAATGGAACGCGCAGAAACACCCGGACTGAGGGTTGTTTGGGAGCGTTTTCCCAAGTTCGTGCCTGGTTTTGTTGCAGCTTCCCTTCTTTTCTCTTTTGGGGTACCGGCCGGTCTTGCTGCCAGTGTAAAAGACCTGTTTTCGGAATTGCGTACTGTATGGTTTGCCCTCGCATTTGTAGCCATTGGCCTGGAAGCCCGGTTTGCCGACCTGGTAAAGACCGATGGCGGGCGGCCGGCGGTGGCATTTATTTCCGCGCAGTTGTTCAACATCATCTGGACCCTGTTATGGGCATGGCTTTTATTTGGCGGGGTACTGTTTAAGGTACCGGATATTAAATAATAATACAATCCATACCCCTGCCTGAAACAATTGTATACCGGCTTTTTGGTGACGGATACGTATTTTCACGCCCGAAATAAATATCTGTCACCATTCCTGAAACATTGCCATGCAGCTACGTCAATTTTCTCTGCTCTTTATCTGTTTCCTGTTATGTTTGCACCAAACGCTTTTTGCACAGCCTGCCCGGGTGCGCGAAGATTTTGATAAGAACTGGACCTTCCACCTCGGCGAAGCCAACCGGCCTCAATCGGTTTCATTTGATGATGCTTCCTGGCGCAAGCTGAACCTGCCGCACGACTGGAGCATTGAGTTGCCATTTGATTCAACCAGCCCCACCGGAACAGGCGGCGGCGCTTTGCGCGGCGGGCTGGGCTGGTACCGGAAAACATTTACATTGCCGGCAGCCGACAAAGGCAAGAACATCTTTATCGATTTTGATGGAGTGTACTGCAATAGCGAGGTGTTCATCAATGGCCACTCGTTTGGGGTTCGGCCCAATGGGTATATTTCTTTCCGCTACGATCTTACCTCGTTCCTTAAATATGGCGGCGAAAAGAATGTCATTGCCGTAAAGGTCGACAATAGCAAACAGCCCAACAGCCGCTGGTACAGCGGCAGCGGAATTTATCGCAATGTGTGGCTGGTAAAAACAAACAGCATTTATGTCGATAATTGGGGAACATATATAACCACACCAAAAGTATCTGCTTCGTCTGCTACGGTAAATATTTCAACCGATATCCTCGGCACCGGTGGATATGCTGATATTACCACTACGATTTTAAATGCCGCCGGAAAGCCGGTAGCATCCCAAACCCAAAAGAATATTCATATCGGCGCCCTGCAAACCGCAAAACAGGTGTTCAATATTCAGGCGCCGGTATTATGGAGCCTTGAGAACCCATACCTGTATAAGGCGGTTACAAAGATCAGTTCGAACGGGAAACTGCTTGACCAGTATACCACTCCCTTCGGTATCAGGTATTTTAATTTCGATGTAGACAGGGGTTTCTCCCTGAATGGCAAAAAGGTAAAAATAGTGGGGGTATGTAATCACCACGATCTCGGCTGTTTGGGAACAGCCATCAATACCCGTGCGCTGGAACGGCAGTTGCAGATCATGAAAGATATGGGGGTGAACGGCATTCGTACCTCACATAACCCGCCGGCGCCCGAGTTGCTCGACCTCTGCGATAAAATGGGTTTCATAGTAATGGATGAAACCTTCGACATGTGGAAGCGCAGCAAGACCCAATATGATTATAGCAACGATTTCGATGAATGGTATAAAAAGGACCTGGCAGATCATATTCTGCGCGACCGCAACCATCCTTCTGTATTTATCTGGAGCGTAGGGAATGAGATCCCTGAGCAGGGGGGTAAAAAAGGCGATTCTTCCGGTGTTATGTATTTGCGCGAGATGCAACAGATCGTTCGCAAACTCGATACAAGGCCCACAGTAACCGCCAACAACCATGTGCAGTCATGGAACCAGTTGTTGAAATCAGATATCAACGATCTGATCGGCTACAACTATCATCATAATGACTGGCATCCTGATTCAGTACAAAAAACATGGGGCCGAAAACCTTTTATTGTAACGGAATCGGTTTCTGCATTGCAGTCGAGAGGGCATTATGATATGCCGTCAGACAGTATGCGCATCTGGCCAAAACGCTGGGACCTGCCTGTTGACAATGCCAATCCCGATCTTACCTGTTCTGCTTACGAGAATTGTTTTACACCCTGGGGCTCATCGCACCTGGCTACCCTGCGCA
>CBIHPC010000426.1:0-4631 GCA_966211305.1 uncultured Niastella sp. | reverse complement strand
TTGAATGTGGGTACTTCCTTCATCATATCTTTCCCCAAAAACCAGGAAGAACCGGGCGTGAACGAACAATTGAATTTAGATAAACAAATACTTTGACATTTTGCATAAAGAAAAAGGGCTGCTTCCCACAAGGAGGCAGCCCTTTTTTAATCCTCAAACCCGTATCGCTCAAAATCCTATTCCTATATACAGAGAGACAGCACTGTTCCGGGAATCTTTTGTCAGTTGTCCGGACAGGCTACCGGATTTCCCTATCTCTTTTAATCCATAGTTGTAGCGGGCGCCTATGGTAAAGTTGGAAATATCTATACCAAGACCACCAACCAGGCCATAGTCCCAACGGTTGAAGTTATCGGTATTCAGATCTGCGATCTCGTCCATATCACCATCATCATCCAGGTCTTTGATGTTGGCTTCAGCAAGATAAGATACATACGGACCAACGTGCAGGTTGAAATTTTTAGCAACGTTGATCACAGCCAGTACAGGTAATTCGATATAATTCAAATTGAACCTGTATTCACCTTCACCTTCGATGATGTTATCGTACGTCAGCTTTGCACCTTTGCTGGTATATAACAGTTCAGGCTGAATGGAGAAGCCACGGGCTACAGGTAATTTGGCAAAGAAACCGGCATTGAAACCTACCTTCATGTTCTCATCCGATACGTCATCTACAAACATATTGGTAAGGTTCACACCTCCTTTGATACCGAATTTTGGCGAAAGCGTACTCTCACCGGTTGTTTGTTGCTCTTGCGCAAACACACTCGCTCCTGTTGTCAAAGCGGCCGTTAATAAGGCAGCACACATTATCCTTTTCATAAGTAAAATATTTAACGTTCAATTTCTATTATACGTTAAAATCCTGTGCCTCCGCCGTAAACACCGGCCCAAGCTGAATTTCAGCAAAATCCCCGGGGAAATATATCCTCATATGCTGCCACAAAATGGTTAGTTCATTTCACCATCATTTATGCAGGCACAATAATTTTTTACATAGCGGCAGACCTAATCACTATAACATATGAGTAAGTTTTTTAAATGCATAAAAACAATTTCGGTGGCCATAATAAACATGTGTTTATTATGCGGCGCAGGACATGTGTTCGACTGGATGGGATTTGTATTTAAAAGAACAACACCGCGCATGCGCGGTGCAACACAAAAAATAAAACGTTTTGTATTGAATCAGCTATAATAGTATATCGTATATAGCGTCATTAAACAACCGATAAATTGAATGTAATGAACTAACAACTTACTGCACCCCCTAAATGCCACACACATGAAAAAGCTTGTATTCTTATTGCTCCTTGTCCTGCTCGTTGCCCTCGGTTTGGTTTATTACAAAAAATGGCGTAAAAACTTTTTGCATAAAAAAGTTCCCGAACTGGTGTTCCTTGAATCGGACAGCCTTTACCGCATCACATATGACACCGTGGATATTGATGAAGTAGATGGGGAAATAATGATAAAGAACCTGCAACTCATTCCAGACTCCACTTATAAAAAACCTACCGACAGCAGCCTTCCCCGCAACCTGTTACGCGTTACTGTTCCCGAAGTACATATTACCGGGGTTCAAACAGATGCCGCCGTGCTCAATAAAGTTATTATAGCTTCCAAAGTAAAACTAGCCAGCCCGGTAGTAACTATGTACAACAACCGCTACGCCAAAAACGACAGTAACAGGAATGATACAACCGCTACTACCGATAAAATATACAAGATCTTATTGCGCGGCCTGGAAAAGATAAAGGTGGATACCATTTTGATCGCAGATGCCGATTACCATATTTGCAAATGGCCCAAAGGCGATACGGTTTTTAGCGGCTCGCACATAAATGCAAAGTTGCATAACATCAACATAAGCGACAGCACCAGCACCGATACGTCACGCATATTGTTTGCAGAGAACGCCTCGCTCGATGTAAAAAAAGTGGTGCTACGCAATAAAAACGGATTTTACCATTATGTGCTCAGCGATATTAAACTGCTTTCCGCTGAAAAATCTTTTGCCGTTGAGAAACTACATATAGTTCCTTTATTGAGTGAATCGGCCTTCATGCGCGCATTTAAATGGCAAACCGACCGGCTCGATTTCGACCTGTACAACCTGCTGTTCAAACAGGTAAACGTGCAGGAGATCCTTAACGGCAACCTGATCGCCAGCCAACTGGTCATTAAAAAGGCAACCTTTAAGATCTTCAGAGATAAATCGTATCCGCGGAAAAAACAAAAGAAAGTAGGCCACTACCCGCACCAGGAGCTGTTAAAGATCCCTGTTGATGTAGCATTGAAGAAAGTAATTGTTCAAAGCGGCTATATCGAATACAAGGAAAAGAATCCCCAAACAGGCAGCAGCGGGGTGGTGGTCTTTGACAACTTGAGCGCCAGTTTATTGAACGTGGGCAACCGGAATAACAACGGCATATTGACGGTGCACTTCAACAGCCGCTTCCTCGGCAAGGTGCCATTAACGGCAACGCTTCAGTTCTATATGAATAACAGGAACGGTAAATTCACTGCCAATGGCTCTATGAAAACTACCGATGCCACCATATTTAACACACTAAGCAAGCCGATGGGCCTGGTAGAGATCAATTCAGGCACCATTAAAAGCCTCGACTTTAACCTTATCTGCGACGATTATAAGGCCAAGGGCATTATAAGGCTGTTGTACAACGATCTTAAAATAAAAATATTAAAGCAGGAAGAAACGGATAACACGGCGTATAAGCCTAAAAAAGTGATCTCGTTGCTGGCCAATATGACCATTGTAGATGGCAATCCCCTGAAGAACAACCCGGTGCGTATTGTTACGGTGAACCATCAGCGTGATATATATCGCTCCATGTTCAATCTTATCTGGAAGGCGATCTTCGAAGGCGCGCAGAAAACAGTTGGGATAGAGGGGAAATTAAAGTCGAAGTGAAGGTGAATGGTCAATGGGGAGTGGTGAATCGGCATTCGATATTCAACATCCGATATTTTGTATTAGAACGGATATCCAATCGCCAGGTTAAAGATCACATTCTCCCGCCGCCACTGGCTGTTGGCCAGGTCAATCTGATTGATCACCCAACGTTCTTTGGGAAGCAGCCAGGGCTTACGAATAGGAAACGCCACATCGAACCGCAGCACCAGGAAGGTAAGGTCGAAGCGGAGGCCCACCCCGGCGCCGGCAGCCAGTTCACTCAGCCATTTATTTGAAAACTTAGCGCCTACTTTAATGGAATCTTCATTGAACAGCCATACATTACCTGCATCGACAAATACAGCGCCATGTACAACGCCCACTATCGGGAAACGATATTCCGTATTCATCTCAAATTTGAGATCGCCGGGTTGTTCGGCCAGCAACCCGCCATTCTGTGGAGGATTGTACCGGCCCGGGCCAACAGAACGGCTTCTAAAGGCCCTTAAACTGTTATTACCGCCCGAAAAAAATTGTTTTATATAAGGAAGCTGATGCGAATTCCCATACGGTATCCCTATGCCCGTAAAAATGCGGTTGGCCCATACCGATTTCTCCCCTACCTTTCTGTAGTACCGGAAATCACCCTGTAACCGCGTAAACTGCGAGAACTGGGCGCCAAAGATCTTGGCGGTATCGCCTTTGCGAATATTGGCGCCGCTTACCAAACCGGCTATATTGCCCGACAGATCAACACCACCACTGAAGTAAAACCCATTTACCGGTTTATAATTCAATACGTTCGTATAGGTGTAGGTATAATCAGACCCCAATATGAACTGGGTATCTATGGCATTCCAAAGCGTGGGGTTGCGCTTTGCGCTGTCAGTATATTCAGAAGTAATATTAATAGGTTGGATATAATTTATACTGACAGGGTTCAGCTCATGTTCTTTTTCAATAGATTCCTTCCAGGTAAAACCATAACTGGTACGGAAAGAATTCATGGAGTAAAGCTTCTGTCTTTGCAAAATATCATAGCCCAGCGTTATGGTGGTTTGCGGCAGGAACCCGCCCTTTGTATTGAAATTAAAGAAAGGGATCAGGAAACGCGGAAAAGAAAGCGAAGGTTCTAACCCAAAACGGAATGTATTGTACCCTTTGAACTGACCGCTATATTGTAGCTCAAAACCGGCCGATGCTTTTATCACAAACTGTTCGCCGGCGCGTAATGCATTGCGGTTCCGCCATCCAATAGTGATGTTTGAACCGGTGAGGTTGTTCGATTTTGTATTTGCGTTTATTTCTATCCGCAACGACTTTTTTGGCAGGCGGGTAAGATAATAAAATGCGTTTAACTGAGCTGAATCGGCACCGGGAACTACTTCAAACCGGTTCTTCACAAACTTGAAAATATTCAGGTTTATCAACCGGCTGATACTTTCATTATGATCGGTACGGTTATACACGTCGCCGGGGTTGAATGTCATCGACTGCTGGAAAAGCTTTGGCTTAAAGATGTTCCGCCGGTCTATTACATAATAACCTTTGTAATAAGTAGCATTGGCTTTACTTGTATCCATTTGTCCCGGCTCCAGGTTAAAACCGGTAAATATAAACACGTCGTTTATGCGGAAGACCTTTTTGGCTTCATCAGGTGTAGTTTGTTTTACAGTTACAAACAGATCGACCTTGTTCTGCCCTATTGTAG
>CBIHPC010000425.1:0-4657 GCA_966211305.1 uncultured Niastella sp. | reverse complement strand
TCGGCGCTTACCGCCTGCAGAAAAGATTTTCTTACCATTCAGCCAACAGACCGGGTTTCGGAAGGCGCCATCCTGTCTGACTCCCTGTTATTTGAAAATTATGTATACGGCCGCTACGTAGGCATCCGATTACAGGATAAAGAAGGCGATGGTACCAATCCGGGTTTCGGCCGGGGGTTCGAATACGCCATGTGGAGCTCGCTCACCGATGAGAGTATCTACAACAACGACGACAACACCTGGCTGGTGCAAAGAGGTTTGCTGGCCCCTGAGAACACCGGTATTGCCGGCACCATCTGGGGTCGCAGTTACCGCGGTATCCGCGATTGCAACTTTGCCATTACCAATATCAATAAAGTGGCCATGAGCGCAACGCACAAAGACCGGTTAATGGGCGAGCTGAAATTCATCAGGGCATTCCGGTATCATGATATTATCAGGAATTACGGCGCGGCTATTTTAATGGGCGATTCCGCTTATAACCTTAATGATAATTTACAGAATGATGCATTGTTCAAACGGGCATCTTTAAAAGAATCGATCGATTATGCGGTAGCCCAGCTCGATGAAGCCGCTGCGCTGTTGCCATTGAATAATGACGACAAATGGCTGACGGGCCGCGCTACCAAAGGCGCAGCACTGGCGCTTAAATCAAGACTATTGTTATATGCGGCCAGTCCGCTCTATGCAACCGGCACCTGGCAGGCAGCTGTAACCGCTGCACAGGCGGTGATTGGTTTGAATAAGTACAGCCTGTATACCGGTGGTTACGGCAACCTGTTCCACAATGCCGACAACAACGAAGCCATCTTTGCAAGATTATATACCAGGAATGCCGGCCACACCCATCTGGAAATTGCCAACGGCCCTAACAGTTATGGCGGCTGGGGCGGCAACCTGCCTTTACAAAACCTGGTAGATGATTACCAGATGGACAATGGAAAATTCATCACCGATGCCACCTCGGGGTATGATCCGCAAAACCCATACGCAGGCCGCGACAAACGTTTTTATGAAACCGTTTTATTTAATGGTGCCTCCTATCGCGGCAGTACCATTGAGACTTTTCTGCCCGGCGGAAAAGACAGCAAGGATGGTCCTGATAACTGGAACACTTCGAAAACCGGTTACTACCTGAAAAAATTCATGAACGACGCTTACCCGTTGCAAAATCCCTGGGGCAATGCCGGTTTTCAGCCCTGGTATTATATCCGCTATGCCGAAGTACTGTTGAACTTCGCAGAAGCTGCCAATGAAGCTTATGGTGCAGATGTGGTGCCTTCCGGTTCAACGCTGTCGGCCCGCGCTGCCGTTGACCTGGTACGCCAAAGACCAGGCGTTAACATGCCGGCGCTTGCTACCGGTTTATCCCAGTCGCAAATGCGGGACATCATTCGTTATGAACGCCGTGTTGAACTGGCTTTTGAAGAGCACCGCTTTTATGATGTAAGAAGATGGAAGATCGCCGAGGTAACGGAAAACGAACCGGCCGGCGGTATAACCGTTACCAAAACAGGAAGCACTTATTCCTATGCCACCAAAGTAGCGCTCGATGGCCGTAAATTCGAAACCAAACATTACTGGCTGCCCATACCACGCGCAGAAATTCAGGCCAGCAATAACAAGATCGCGCAAAACAGCGGCTACTAGTTTCTCGATATCAAGCAACATCTTTAAAACAAGGGGCTGCGGCCATGCAGCCTCTTTGTTTAATGAACAGACGGAATAAAGCCTGTAAAAACATTACAAATCGGGAATATGAACTGGAATCGTAATTTTTGTCTGCTGTTATTGTTCCTGTTGCCGGCGATTGCATTTGCCCAGGAAACCAGGCAACAGCTTTTGTTCAATGACAACTGGAAGTTCTGCAAAGGCGAGGTGAAAGGAGCGGAAAAGCCGGCACTCAACGATGCATCCTGGCGCACGCTCAACCTGCCGCACGACTGGAGCGTTGAAGGACCCTTCAGTAATGAATGGGCCAGCGGCACCGGTTACCTGCCGGGCGGCATCAGCTGGTACCGCAAAACTTTTGCCCTACCGGCAAAATGGAGCGGCAAGAACGTGTTCATTTATTTTGATGGTGTATACAAAAACAGCGAAGTGTTTATCAATGGCCACTCAATAGGTAAACGACCAAACGGGTTTATTCCATTTCAATATGAACTAACGCAATACCTGAAACCCGGTGCCAGCAATACCATTGCGGTAAAAGCAGATCATACCGATTTTGCCGATTCAAGATGGTATACCGGTTCAGGCATTTACCGCAATGTATATCTCATTGCCACCAACCCGGTGCACATCGATCAATGGGGTGTGGCATTCAGTACTCCTGCTGTATCGGCCGCCAGCGCAACGGCAAATGTTGCGGTGACAGTTGCCAATAGCAGCAAGGCAAACCAGCCGGCAACCATACAATGCACATTACTTGATAATAATGGTAAACAGGTAGCAACAGCCCGAAAGCATATCACAGCCAATACAAAAACCGCATCAGAGGCCAGTTGTACTTTCAAAATTTTAAATCCTGTATTATGGTCGGTTGATACCCCTTACCTGTACACCTTGCAGGTATCGCTGTTGGTTGGCGGAAAGAAAACCGATGAATGGACTGATAAAGTAGGGATCCGCTCCATAAGGTTCGATGCCAACAATGGTTTTTTCCTGAACGAAGTAAATACCAAACTGTTGGGTGTATGTATTCACGATGATGCCGGCGTACTGGGCGTGGCCGTTCCCGAAGAAGTATGGATAAGAAGGTTTCGAACGTTGAAAGCAGGTGGTGTAAATTCGATACGGTTAAGTCATAACCCGCATGCCGACTATATATATCGTTTGTGCGATGAAATGGGTTTCGTTGTAATGGACGAAGCGTTTGACGAATGGGAAGCAGGCAAGAACAAATGGATCAAAGGCTGGAACAAAGGCGTCCCGGGCAAGAATGGTTATAATACTTATTTTAAAGAATGGGCCGACCGCGACCTGCGCGACATGATCCTGCGCAACAGGAACCGTCCCTCCATCATCATGTGGAGCATTGGCAATGAGATCGATTATCCCAATGACCCCTATACGCACGAGATCCTGAACAGCGGTAATAATCCGCAGATCTATGGCAGGGGGTACGACGCTACCCATCCGCCGGCCTCACGCCTGGGTGAGATCTCGAAACACCTGGTACAGGTGGCAAAACAATATGATACCACCCGCCCTGTTACAGCCGCACTTGCCGGTGTTGTAATGTCGAACACGACCAGTTATCCCGGCAACCTCGATATTGTAGGTTATAATTACCAGGATTACCGCTATGAAGAAGATCATAAACAATATCCCAACCGGGTAATCTATGATAGTGAAAACGGCATGCGGCTTTCAGCCTGGAATGCCGCCAGCAAACCGTATGTAGCCGGTATGTACCTGTGGACCGGTATCGATTACCTCGGTGAAGCCGGCGAATGGCCTAACCGCAGCAACCAGGCGGGACTGTTAGACCTTGGCGGTTTTGCCAAACCGGAGTATTATTTCCGGCAAAGCCTCTGGACACAAAAACCGATGGTGTATATCGGTACCGCAAATATTCCCAAATCGGAAGACAACGGCATCTGGAGCCACCGGCAGGCAGCGCCCAAATGGAATGGGACCGATGGTGATTCCATCAGGGTGAACTGTTTCACCAATTGCGATGAAGCCGAATTGTTCCTCAATGGAGAATCATTGGGTAAAAGAACGATGGCTGATTCAAAGAACAGGATGATGTACTGGAATACGGTGTATCACCCCGGTGAACTGATCGTAAAAGGATACAAAGATGGCAAAGAGGCAGCCCGATATTCGCTGGCCACGACAGGCAAGGCCACTAAAATTGCAGCCGGTATTTATAAAGACCCATTGATCGATGCACGAACCGGCATGCAGCAGATAGAAGTGACGCTTACCGACAACAAAGGACAAAAAGTATACGATGCAGAAGATGCTGTTACTGTAAGTATAAAAGGCGCCGCCACTTTATTGGGGCTCGAGAACAGTGACGCCAATGATGTGAGCGATTATAAAGCAAATACAAGGAAGGCAAGACATGGTAAGCTGATCGTATATGTGCAGCCGGCTTCCGAAAGAGGAGCATACGAAGTTAAGCTGGAGGCGGCAGGAATGGAGCCGGTTGTTTTGCGGTTTAACTGATTATCGGATGACCCGCCTTTCAAGGTTCGGTTATTCCCTATGAAGAACTCGTCTTACTAAAATTGCTAAAGGGTAGGCCTCCCCGATGTGGAGACCCACCCTTTATGTTTTTGTGAAATAATGGTTCTAAATTTGCAGCCTCAGACCGGCAAAACACTAATCAAATGAAGAAAAAAATTCTAATACCTGTACTGCTCCTGCTGATCGCCCGTATTTCCCTTGTTGCGCAAAAGCTGGCGCCATTACCCAATAACAATAAGGAATGGAGCGATCCCTGCGAACCATTCCGCATTGCCGGCAACCTGTATTATGTAGGCACCTATGATCTTAGCTCCTATTTACTGGCTACGCCCAAAGGCCATATTCTTATCAATACCGGTTTGGCCGAATCGGTTCCCATGATCAAAAAGAACATGGAGCAACTGGGTTTTAAAATGAGCGATATAAAGATCCTGCTTACGACCCAGGCGCATTATGA
>CBIHPC010000424.1:0-4674 GCA_966211305.1 uncultured Niastella sp. | reverse complement strand
CGCCGCCCATTTGCATTTCGCCTTTGGCGCTTTTTACCATGGTGCGTTGATTGGCCACAATACCTACCGCCCAGCCATCGATACGGGCATAACCGCAAAGAATGGTCTTACCATAATCCTGTTTAAAGGGTTCAAATTCCGAATCATCAACGATCTGTTCAATGATCTGCAGCATATCGTAAGGGCGGGTAGCATCGGCCGGCATAATGCCATAAATATTTTGCGCGTCTCTTTTAGGCGCTTTTGGTTTTATGCGATCGAAGCCGGCTTTGGAAGTATGTCCCAGTTTCGACATGATCTTTTTTACCTGGTCGAGACACTCCTGTTCGGTTTTGAATTTATAATCGGCAATACCGCTGATGGCGTTGTGTGTAACGGCGCCGCCCAATGCTTCGGTATCGATGGTTTCGCCAATGGCTGCCTTAACGAGGTAGGGGCCTGCGAGAAAAATTGAACCATTGCCTTCCACCATCAGGGTTTCGTCGCTCATGATGGGCAGGTAAGCGCCGCCTGCCACACAGGCGCCCATTACCGCTGCAATTTGAGTGATACCCATAGCGCTCATGCGCGCATTGTTCCTGAATATTCTGCCAAAATGTTCTTTATCGGGAAAGATCTCATCCTGCATGGGTAAGAAAACGCCTGCGCTATCGACCAGGTAGATCACCGGCAAGCGGTTCTCCATGGCAATCTCCTGTAAACGCAGATTCTTTTTTCCGGTGATGGGGAACCAGGCGCCGGCCTTTACGGTTTGATCGTTGGCGAGAATTACGCACTGGCGGCCGCTTACATAGCCTATTCCGGCAACCGTTCCGGCCGACGGACAACCGCCTTGTTCTTCATACATTTCCCAACCGGCAAAAGCCCCGATTTCGATGAACGGTGTATCGGCATCGAGCAGATAACTGATGCGCTCACGCGCTGTTAATTTGTTTTTTTCTTTCTGTTTGGCAATCGCTTTTTTACCACCGCCCAGGGCTACCTTTGCAAAACGCTGTTGCATTTCGCTAAGCGCCCGTTTCATTATGTCTTCGTTTTTGTTGAACTCAAGATTCATGTAGTAAATGTAGTGTTATGTTTGATGAGAAAGGCAATGGTCAGTGGTCAATTCTGTGTTCTGTATTCCATTGGCACATTATCACAACAGCAAATTAGCACATTGGCTAATTATTTCACAACTGCAAGCGCCATTCCATCATACTCTTTTACGCCAACCATTTGAAGAATGGTGGCGGTAACGGCGGTATTGGCGCCCAGCATTTTGTTGAAGCGTTGCGCACCATTCACTGCCGCCTCGGTGCTATTCTCATCCAGCACTTTACCTTCGCGTATCACATTGTCGGCAACGATAAGCGTACCGGGCCGCGATAGCTTAAGCGCCCATTGAAAATAATCGGCATAGGGTGGTTTATCGGCATCTATAAAGATCATATCGAAAGGGCCGGCGCCGTCGGCATGCAATTGGGGAAGTATATCCAGTGCCCTGCCTGTTTTTATTTGAACCTGTTCAGCCAGGCCTGCCCGTTCAATGTTCTTTTGGGCTACAGCCGCATGTTTGGGATCATATTCGAGTGTTATCAGCCTGCCGTCTTTCGGTAAAGCGCGGGCCATCCAGATGGTGCTGTAACCAGCCAGCGTGCCCAGCTCAAGAATGTTTTTGGCATTACATAGCAGCGCAAGTATTTGTAGGAATTTACCCTGGTTAGGGGATATGCTGATAGCCGGCATGCCGGCTTCTTTCAACGATCTGGTGGCAGCGATCAGTGCTTCATCTTCATGGCCAAGCAAATTACTGATGTAATGGTCAACCGATTCAAAAATTTCATTATTCATTTGTAGTTTCCGGAATTTGTTTAATGAATTCTACCAGAGAAATGATATTGTTTTGCTGATGGTATTTTTTCAGTTTTTCAAGAATGGGCGGGAAGTCGGAAAAGAAGGGATACAGGTTCTGTTTGGCCTGTTCGTACTTCTTTTCATTCATTTTTGTTAAAACAGGGAATGCGGCATACTCCTGCCTTTCGGCCCGGGTCTTTTCAAAAATGATGTTGGGGAAAGTGGTAATGCCGCCACGCCGCGCATCATACCCATAATAGAGCACGTAATAAATATTGATCTTGCCGGTATAAACAACCTGGGCGAATGATTGTTTAAGCACCGATAACCTGTTACGTGAAGTAAATTCTTCGCCATATACTTCCAGGTTGGTAAGTGTTTTGAATTGCAGGCTATCGGTAGAGAATCCCTGCAGATCGGTAACATCGAATTTTTCCTCCTGTTCTGCATCTTGTTTGAACCGGAGTTTTTCATTGGGCGAAGGGAACCATTTTATCAGTCCCTTTTTTTGGGTAGCATCGTTTAATATTATGGTTCCCGGTACAAATTCCTGTGCAAACGGGTAGTTTTGCGCACGTACAGACCAGGTTATGAACATACCCACAATAAAAAATAAACTTTTCATAGTAGTATTGTTATTGTGAATATAAAGAATAATGCGATAATGTGCTAATTTGCTGACGTGCTAATGGAATACAAGCTTTAGTGAGTGCTTCGCGTGAACTTTGTGAATGTAGGTTGCCAAAGTTGAGGAATTAGCAAATTAGCTAATTATCACATTAGCAAATTAACAATTTATGTGGAGGAAAAAAACAGCCTGGTTAGTATTATTAGGTCTGGCTATTTGTATCAAAATCTTTTCTTTATTCCCCGATGCGGTGGAAAAGTATTATGCTGAAGGGATCTATCCTGTTGTTTCGAAATTTCAACGTATTCTTTTCGGCTGGCTGCCTTTCAGTGTGGGCGATATATTTTATGGATTGGTGATCGTATGGCTGATGTACAAACTGTATCATACTATGCGGCGCGTTATAAAAAGGCAAACCAATAAAAAGTACTGGCTGCATGCCCTGTTGCAAACAACCTTTGTTGTGGTAATAGTGTATGTATCGTTCAATTTATTATGGGGTTTGAATTACAACCGCCGCGGGGTGGCCTATCAGTTAGGGCTGAACGTTCAACGCTATTCAAAAGAAGACCTGATAAAGCTGATGGAGCAGATCGTGTTCCGGTTGAATGCACTCGATTCTGCTTCCCGGGTAAACCGCGAAGCGATATCGCGCAAAAGGAACTTATTCGATGGCGCTGTTTCGGCATATGATCAACTGGCCCGCAGTGAGGTGGATTTTACCTATTCTTTCCGGTCGGTAAAACCTTCCTTATACAGTTATCTCGGCAATTACCTTGGGTATACGGGATATTATAATCCGTTTAGCGGTGAGGCGCAGGTGAATACAACGGTGCCGCTGTTTATTCAGCCGTTTACCACCTGTCATGAAATAGGCCATCAGTTAGGATATGCGAAGGAGAACGAAGCCAATTTTGCCGGTTATCTTTCTGCCAGATCATCAAAGGATGCATTGTTCAGGTATTCGGTTTATTTTGACCTGTACAGCTATTCAAGATATTACCTGTTTGCGCAGGATTCGGTGGCTGCCAAAAAGCTCGATGCACAATTGCCTGCAGGCATGAAAGCCGATTACCGCGAATTAAGGGAGTTTGTGAAAAAATACCGGAACCCGATAGAGGCGGTCATTGATCTTTTGTATGGACAATACCTCAAAGCCAATAACCAGCCGGGCGGAAAATTAAGTTACAATGAAGTGGTGGCGTGGCTGGTGGCGTATTATAAGAAATATGGGGCGGCGGCAATATAGGGGGAGCCAATGTGTTAATGTGATAATTAGCTAATGTGTTAATTCTTTCAATGGCTGCAGTCTTTATATTCGCAAAGCACCCGCGAAGCATCCACTATAACCTGTATTCATTATCACATTAGCAAATTATCACATTAGAATTTATTCTTCCACATCATGCTTTCAACCGGTTTATCGGGTTGACCGCTGTATTTGGCGTTTTTCTTTTCGTTGTATTTAACGGCAATTTCCCCTTCTACCGGAAAATAGATGAGTTGTCCGATGGGCATGCCTTTGTACACTTTTACCGGTTGTTTTACCGAGATCTCCAGCGTCCAGTTGCCGCAAAAACCCACATCGCCCTTGCCGGCGGTGGCATGAATATCGATCCCGAGGCGGCCGGTAGATGATTTTCCTTCCAGGAAAGGCACGTGGGCATGGGTTTCGGTATATTCTTCCGTTACGCCCAGGTAAAACACATGGGGGTACAGCACAAAACCGTCTTCAGGTATTTCGAAATACTCAATTTCATTATGTTTTTTCGCATCCAGGATATGTTCCCGGTAGGTAGCCAGGTATTTGCCGAGGTGCACATCGTAACTATTACTGCCCAGGCATTCACGTTTATAGGGTTCAATGCGGATGCTGCCTTTCTCAATTTCTTCCAGTATGCGTTTATCCGACAAGATCATGTGAGGTGATTAGTTTATATTTGATTGTTGATTAACAGGCTTTTTGGTGCGGCCCGAAAATTGGTGCAATGTAAAATCTAAAACGCTACCGTGGCATTGTTTTATACACATAATATTAACGTACATACAAAATTGGGCATCTGGCGAATAGAAGAGCCCGAAGCATTTTACCTCGAAAAAGTACCCCTTAAAAAGGGAGTATCTCACCCATATAAACGGTTGCAGCACCTGGCAGGCCGGTTCCTGCTGCCAACCCTGTTTGAAGATTTTCCGCTGGAAGAAATACTGGT
>CBIHPC010000423.1:0-4696 GCA_966211305.1 uncultured Niastella sp. | reverse complement strand
AACCGGTAAGCCAGCGAGCGGCCAATGGGCGGGTAGGTTCCTTCGGGCGAGATCATGCGTTCCTGTACAGCCGCATACCGCCGGGCGCGGGCCAGTTCAAGGTCCCAGATCCTGGTTTCTTTTTGACCGCTCGCGATAAGCGCCTGCAGCACTTCGAGGAACATGGGCTGAATTACAAAACTGTTGTAATAGTCCCAGTGAAAAGTGGGGCCATCGCCATAGGCGCCATCGCCTTTGTACCACTGCAAATGTTGCGATACGGCATAATCTATGCGCATTTTATCACAGCTTCCTTCAAACTGTAACAAAGCGGCTTCTACCATGGCGCTGAAAAAAAGCCAGTTGCTATGGCCGGGTGTTATCACCCTTGAACTTTTCAGCGCTTCCAGTACATTCTTTTTTGTTTTTGCATCGAGCCGGCCCCATAACTGGGTGGGCGCGCGCAACAGGGCCTGCGATAAAAATGCCGCATCTACAAGGGCTTGTCCGCCCTTATAAAAGTTCATATAATCGGGCGCTGCGGGGTCGGTGGCATTGCGGATACCTATTACAGAAAGATCAATGTATTTTTTGCGCAGCTTTCCTTCTGCGGTACTGTCGGGGCCCAGCTCAAGCCAGGGCGCCATGCCCGCGAGTAAACGGCCAAAGGCTTCGAGGTAGGTGTAGTTCTGCCGGTCGTTGGTCTTTGCTTCCACCGGCATTTTCTTTTTCAATTCATTTTTGCTTAGTGCGGTCAGCAGGGGATCGGCAATGCGTACGAGGGATTGTACAAAGTATTCGCGTTGTCTGTTACCGGTTGCAGTTGCTTTTTCAGTTTGTGCATGCAGGCTTACTGGCAACAGCAGCACAATGAACAGGCGTTTCGTTACAATTTTCAGCTTATTCATGAATTCGTTGGTTTAGCCTGCCGGAAGGGTTTACAAAGGTTACCGGCAGTATCGCAAACCTGAAGATACAGGATTCAGTAACAAATTCTTTCGACCTGGTGATTTCCCGTTTCCGGATGAATAAATAATGGGAAATTATGCAGTCTTTAATGTGGCCGCTGCCGGCGCATTTGCGGCGAGGTATCTATCCTGATTTCGGGGAGATTAAAAATGTATCTTATAGGGAAAATGCCCTCAAAATATGGTATTTTTATACTTATTATCAACCTCATGGACAAAACAAAAACCCTTTTCATAATCGATGATGATGAAGATGATCAGTTGTTCATTAATGAAGCCATGAAGGACCTGAACATACCTTTCAACTGTTTCTTTGCCAACAACGGAGAAGTGGCGTTAAGACAGTTAAAGGATGAAAGCATTCCACTCCCCGATTTTATTTTCCTCGATCTGAATATGCCGAAACTGAACGGTAGGGAATGCCTTATTGAAATAAAAAAACTTCCCCGGTATTCAGCTGTTCCGCTTATTATTTATACCACCAGCAGCAGCCAGAAAGACAAACAGGAAATTCTGCAGCTGGGGGCGCATTACTTTCTAACCAAACCAACCCGCATCAGCGAATTGTGCAATTGCCTGCTGAATGTATTTTCTATGGACTGGAGAGTGACAGCGGGAAAGCCAAATTAAACTATCAGCAACTACAGCCAGTAATCAGGTTTATCTAACCAATACCAGGGTACCGCGTTGCATATACGGCGAGCCCAGGTAATCTACGGCTTTTACTACCCAAACATATGTTCCGGAAGGTTGCTGTTTACCGGCAATGGTGCCATCCCAGCCATGTTCAGTGGTTGTGGTGCTGAAAACCAATTGTCCCCAACGATTGTAGATCCGGAAAAAATCGATGCGGGCCATACCTGCGGCAACCGGGCGTAAGAGATCATTGCGGCCATCGCGATTAGGCGAAAATGCATTGGGCACAAACACCGACGGCAATGTTTGAAATACTTTTACTTTGATATAGGCAGAATCAACACACCCCGCTTCGTTATACACCAATACTTTGTAAGGTATACCGGTTGAAGGCGTACTGTAGACTGCCACCGGATTGGCAATGGCTGTATTTGATAAACCTGTTGCCGGCTTCCATTCATATTTCACGCCGCCGCCTGCCTGTAATTGTAATAACTGACCTGTAATTACAGCGGTATCACTTCCTGCAAATGCATTTATATCGGGCAATACGCTCACCGTTACGGTATCATATCCCGGCTTGGGGCAGCCCTTGTTGTCAAACGCCGAGAGCACATATGCCGTAGATTGTTTTGGTGATGCTATGGGGTCAAAGATGGTGTGACTGCTCAATGTGGAGCTGGGCAACCATGCAAAGTTTACTGCTTCGGTACTGCCCTTTAGCTGCGCCGAAGTGGCAAAACAAATAGTTGTATCAGGGCCGGCATCAGCTACGGGGTAAGGTACCGTATTTACAACTACTCTATCCACCGCTGTACAACTGCCTATACCCGCCAATACCTGGTAACTGGTGGTAAACTGCGTTACGGCCAGGGGATTGGCGGCGGTATGGTTCAGCACCTGGTTAACGGGCGACCAGGCATATCGTAACCCATCTGACTGCAGGTGCAGCCGGATGGTATCTCCCTGGCATATGGTGGTATCGTTCATCGCCTGAAGGGTAACATGATCAACTACCCGCACTTTTACCGAGTCGTGATTGATACATCCATTATCGTTGAGTTGTACTTTATAGGTTGTAGTGGTAACCGGGTTAACCGTTGGCATTGCCGTATTGGGGTTCGTCATGGCAATAACCGGCCCCCAGCTAAAAATACCATTGCCAATTGCTTTCAGCTGAACGCCATCGGGTATACAAATAAGCGTATCGCGGAAGGCAACCGAGAGCGGCGGTTTATCAACAACGTTAACGTTCTTATACACGGTATCGCGGCAGCCTTTTGTATTGGTGGCCACCAGTTGTACATTTTTCGTCCCCATCGACTGGTAGGTGTAGGTTGGCGAAGGTTGGGCCGACCGGTCATTGCCGGTGCCATCACCAAAGATCCAGTCCCACGAATTTACCTGCCCATACCTGGTGGTACTTGCATCGATGAATTGGGTTGGCTTTTTGAAACAAATGCCATTCACTGAAAAATCAGGCACAAAGCCGGGATACACGTAAGCGGTTGTAACTGATGAGTCGGAACATTGCTGGTTACGATTGATGACAAGTTTTACCGTGTACAATCCCGTATCGGGAAATGTATAACTGGTATTGGGACTGTTTGAAGTAAAAATTGAAACGCCGTTACTATTGAACAACTCCCAGGTAGTTGAGGTAATAAGCGGACTTGTGCTCAGGTTAGATAAGGTAATGGTTTGTGAGCTTTTGCATAACATGTATTCAGGCGGCATGGAAGCTGAAGCAATGGTGCAGGCCGTTATGCGGATCTGCAAATCTTTACGTTGCGTGGCTATCACTATGCCGTTCCTGATCTCTTCTACCTGAACCGTTACCACGTAAATACCATCGCCGGGTGCAATGCCTGTTATTAAGCCGGTGCTGGCATTGATCTTTACGTTACCGCCCAACGGTGCGCCTGCGCCATAATTAGATCCGTATGGTACTGATGCATAGGGTGGCGGTGCAGGTGGAAAATTGGCTCCGCCGCCGCCCGAGCCGCCGATATACGCGTTGGCAAAAGAATACCGTAACTGGTCTCTGTCGCCGTCTTCTGCCGCAAAGCTGTAAGAGAAAGCGTTGTTGGCGCAGATCACAACCATGTCATCACCGGTAAAACGGGCGCTATGATTTTGCGGGCCTGAAGCCACCCGGCTGTTGCCCGGTATTTCTCCGGTATAGGTAGCACCGATATTACCGTAGCCCGGCGATAAATTACTGATGCCCTGCACCCGGTATACAACCTGTATGGCAATGATGTATCCTTCTGCTGCTGCCGGCAGGTTTACCGTAAAGTCATACAGGCCTATATCGTAGCAAACATTGGGCGGGTTGGTAATGCATTTACTGGGATTGCTCAGCAGCAGCCTGTCCTGCCGCGCCATGGGTATCGACATATCCATAATATGGGCGCCGGTACCCTTGTTAAAAATGCCGAAGAAAGCAGGGTTGGGAAGTCTGCGGTTGCTATAGCAATCCATAAAAAGTTTAGCGGTGATCTGGTAAGTATACTGGCCGTTGTTTATGCCCATGAAGGTATAATGCATTTCGCCGCCTGTGATATGATCGGCACGGGCGGCAAAAAGCATAAGCAGCAGCAAGCAGCCAATTACAGATCTCTTCATGCTTCTGGCAAAAAGTAGTTAGTAAAAATGCAGTAAAAGGGTCTTGATCAAAAAAAATGGGCAGTAAATAGTTCCTTGCGGTATTCATTAACACGCCTTATGAATATACGATTTTTTAGGAAGAAAGTTGCCGCAATGTTGCCTGCTGATACAACCTGGGCATACTGAATCAACAGCGTGTAATAATTTCAGCAACAAGCTGATTATCAAAATCAATTAATACATGAACTTCAAACAGGCCGGCAATACATTAAACAATTTAACCACTCAATAATCAGCTGTTTTTCAAGCCATTGCCCTGCAAGGCCTGTTATTCGGGCCGTGTTATGTTTACAATAGCTTACTCTGGAAAGATTATTGTGCACCTTTGTAATTGGTTATAAAAGGAACGACCATGGAAACAGATTTTTCAACTATCATTAAGTGCACCGACGGGCAGGAACGGGAGTTTCATTTTGCCCGTATAAATTCTATAGCCATCTATT
>CBIHPC010000422.1:0-4707 GCA_966211305.1 uncultured Niastella sp. | reverse complement strand
TCAACCTTTCTGAATGCCCTGTAAAAATACCGGAAAACCAGTAGATCAAATTACTCAGCATCCGGTATATGCAACGCCTGAATGCAATTATAATTTTGCCCCCATGTTATCAAAATCATTAAACATGAAAACACTGAAGTATTTTTCTCTGTTGGTGCTATCGCTGGCCCTCGTTGTTATATCGATGCCGGGTTGCGCGAAGAAAAAGGACGAAAACGCCAATGCAAAAAGGAACGTGAAATATGAACTGAGCGGTACATATACGGGCAAATTTACCGTCCTTATTACCGATAACGAAAGCGGCAGCCAGGTGTATGACAACGTAACCATTCCCTGGTCGAAAGAAGTTACTTACCCCGAAAAGGTAATTGCCATTGGCATCGGCACGTCTACTACCACCGATGGCGCAGCCGGTCAAACCGCATTCCTGAAGATCTATTCCAATGGAAGCGTAGTTAAATCAACCAATGCAACAGCCGATAACAATGGCGGGCTTTCGCTGCCGTCGCTGGGGCATTCATTTTAAAAGGCAACAAGGCAACGAGGTAACAAGGCAACGAGGCTGAAAGACAAACTGTGAAAAACATAAGAGCTGTTACCGGTTACCAGCCCCCTTAAACTTCCATTCTTTAACCTTCACCAATTAATTATAGCAAACGGAATGAAAAAACTATCATTATTACTCTTAGCAGCAACCCTCCTCGCAACAACAACCAATGCACAATTCTTTGAAAAAGGCACCAATGTGATCAGTGCCGGTGTAGGAATAGGCGGCCATTTCGGCAGCTTTTCCTATGGCTCACAAACGCCCGCCATCAGTTTACAATATGAAAAAGGTATGTGGGATATCGGCGGCCCCGGCGTTATCAGCCTTGGCGGTTATGCCGGCATAAAAGGGTATAAATACTCAGGCAGTTCCGGTTCTTACCATTACGATGAAAAATGGAACTATACTGTAATTGGCGTACGCAGCGCCTACCATTACAATGGTATCAACAATGAAAAGTTCGATGTGTATGGCGGACTGATGTTATCATACAACATCCTCAGTTATAAATTCACCGACAATAGCGGTGGTTCTTCCACCTATCGCGGCGGCAGCTATGGCAGCACACTTGGGTTTACAGCCTACGCGGGCGGCCGCTACCTGTTTACGGAGAAACTCGGCGCTTTTGCCGAGCTGGGTTATGGCGTATCGTACCTGACGCTTGGCCTTGCTTATAAATTCTAGTCACATCAGGCTGGCTGTACCCTGCGTGCCACACTTCGGAAGTGTGGCACGTTTTTATACTTTTACCTTTAAATACACCATAACCCAGGTCAATTTATGATGAAATAACAATAAATCTCAGGAAACTGCATTATAATGCAGGCACCAATCCTGTTCAGGACAGGACTGGATCAAACCTATGAGGTCAAATTTGAAGCGTAACATTGTTATACATCGAAAGATAACATGGTTATTACTGTTCTCAATTATCTCACTTGCCGTGGCTTACTGGTTCATCTATACCAGTAAAAAGAACATCCACATAAGCAATTTGCGCATCAGCAACGCCCAGGCTATCATCGAAACCCTGCAAACTTGTATAACATCGGTTGCTGAAACCGGCGCCGTTTCTCCCCCGCTTTTCGACTCGCTCAGCCGGCTGTGCCGACACAATAACGACTTAACCGCCTCCCTGCCCACCCTGCACCGGCTTGTTTCAACCCAACAACCCGCCCCCGGCGTAAAAGCATTGCTTCATAAAATGCTGGAAGAAGAAAAAAGATCGCTTTCTGAAAGGCAGCAGATCAATGAAAATGTGATAAAACGGGTGACTACGGGAATGTATTTTGGCAGAACCGGCGCCTTTCTGTTCGTAGTGATCATCTTACTGATGCTGAACAAAGACATCAACCGCCGAAAGGCCACCCAGCAGAAATTAATGGAAGCCATTGAAGAGGCCAAAAGGGCAAAAAGAATGCAGGAACAGTTCCTGGCCAATATGAGCCATGAAATAAGAACGCCTATGAACGGCATCAAAGGAATGACCGACCTGCTGCTGGAAACACCGCTTACTGAAAAACAACAGGAAATGGCCGGTATGATAAAACGTTCTATCAACACCCTGTTGGTAGTGATCAACGATATCCTCGATTTCTCAAAAATCAAAGCCGGCAAATTGCATATCGAAAAAATAAACCTTAGCATAAAAGAAGTGATCGGCAATACCGTGTCGCTTTTTTCGCATCAGCTGCAAACAAAAGGTTTGCCATTGCACATAACCCTCGATCCCAATATTCCCGAACGCCTTAGCGGCGATCCGCACCGGCTGAACCAGATCCTGAACAACCTGCTCAGCAATGCTATCAAGTTTACCAATGAAGGTTGCATTAACATTACGGTAGCAATACAAAAACAAGCGGTTGATACGATCACGCTCCTATTTACGATCACCGATACCGGCGTGGGCATACCGGAAGAAAGCATCACTTATATCTTCGATAGTTTTTCGCAGGCCTCACAGGATATTTCAAGGCGTTTTGGCGGAACCGGTCTGGGCCTTACCATTTGCAAACAATTGCTGCAGTTACAGGGCGGCGACATTTCCGTACAAAGCGCCGTTGGAAAAGGCACCGCTTTTCAGTTCTACCTGCCATTTGATATAAACAATACACCGGCAGATGAAATGCCGGTACTTCCCCGCAAACCGGAACACGATCATCCGCTAGCCGGCAAACAGGTACTTGTTGCCGAAGACAATGAAATAAACCAGAAACTGATCGAATTCGTACTGCGCAAAGCCGGCGGCACCGTTACCATTGCAAATAACGGTGAAGAGGCCATTCAGCTTTTACAACAGAATAATTTTTACGACCTCATTATAATGGACCTGCAAATGCCAAAGATGGACGGTTATGCCACCACGTATTATATCCGCAATAATCTCCGCCTGAAAATACCCATCATTGCCATGACGGCCACCGCCATGAAAGATGAACAATGGCAATGCCTGCATGCCGGCATGAATGAATACATGACCAAACCTTTTGAGTTTGCAGAGTTGTATAAGAGGATAGCGCATTTGGTTGATTAAGGCGGAACGCTTAATGCTTAACGCGGAACGCTAATTCCCGAAGATCGGGCTTACCGAAGGGATCAATTGGCAACGGACTTAAGTAATTGGCAATGGCAGGTTCAGAAAAAACACCAATTCCTTATACAATAAAAAATACTGGAATACCGGTATTTCATCTTCATGGTGGTTTGCGTAGTTTTACCGGTAAAATACTAACGAACCAAAGCATTACAACCTCATTACAACCGATTAGAAACCACCATTTATTTGCCCAATGAGATACACCTTTTCAGCACTATTTATTATGGCAGGCCTGTGTGGCCACGCACAAACAGTTCTTACCCCCGGCGATAATGCACTTGACAAAAAGCACATCAAAAGCGGCACGTATGAAATGGCTTGTTATGCAGAATCGAACGGTCAGCAGGTTGAGATAAGTACATTTATCATCAATATCAATGCTGCCGGCAAAAACCTGGGCGTTTATACCCAATTGCAAATGACAGGCTCAAAAGATGTTTCTATCGATACCAGTATCTCCGATGCCGGTACCTTCCGGCCCATCTATCGTTCCTCGAACAGCAGGAACCGGCAAATGGTAGTGAATTATGGGAAAGAAGTTACCGGTTTTTATTACGACAAACAAACCAAAAAACGACATACGATCAAAGACCAGGGCAACGATTTTTTCGATAGCTACACTTATCCTTACCTCCTGGGGTTGTTGCCGCTTACCACGGGTTACCGTGGCGACCTGGCCGTGTACGATTTCAAACCCGGCAATACAACCAATACCAAGAATGCCCGGATAGAAGAGGTTAAAAGCAATTTATACAAAAGCAATCTTACCGGCGATCACAAGGTATGGCAGGTAAAGGTGTATGAAGAAGCCACCAAAGACAGTTATGTATACTATATCGATAAAGACTCGCGCCGCATCTGGAAGATCGATATCCTTACGCAGGGGCAGCGTTTACAGCTGATCGACAAAGAAACTGACTATAACCCATTTACCACAAAATTTGATAAAGCATACACGTTGAAAATGGTCACCGCAGGCAATTCGGTGATCCTGGGCCAGGCTTTTGCCCGTGATAATCAGAATGAGGGTTTGCTGAAAGGTATGGCCGTGCTGAACATCAATAAAAAACAATACGCCCGTGCAGGCACAACGGTCATACTGATCCCCTATACACCTTTCTTTAAAGAATGGATAAAACTGAACGATGCATCGCGCAAAAAAGGCCGCTCCATTCCTTTGCCTAAAGAAGCGGCCGAATGTATTAAAACGACTACCGTATATGACGAAGACGGACATTTCGAGTTCACGAACCTGATGGCAGGCGAATTCTTATTGTATACTGAATTTGGCTACACGCATACATCGAGCCGCACTGAAGTGGTGGGTTATACCGATACCTATATCAATGGGATCTTCCAGGGCTCAACGGCCAGAACCACTTCGTATAATGTTGCTTCCAACGCCTCGGCCTCCATAAAAAAAACGGTGACGATCAAAAATAATGGCGATAAAGAAGAAGTGAAGTTGAAGAAGACGAGGTGAGTTAGTTGACGAGTTAACAGGTTGACGAGTTGACAAGGTTTTCTGTGCGGCGGGTTCATTAATAGTTGAAAAGTTGAAAGA
>CBIHPC010000421.1:0-4707 GCA_966211305.1 uncultured Niastella sp. | reverse complement strand
GGTCGAGCATGGTATTGAATGTATGCGCCAGTTCGGTCATTTCATCTTTACCTTTCTTAAGCTCCAACCGCAGGTGCAGATTATGCGCGCTGATGTCCTGCACTTTACTGATCAGTTGCCGCACCGGCTGAAAAGTTTTGCGGCTAAAGAATATGCCCACTGTAAATACCAGCAATACACCTACTATAAATGTTGCGATCTTTGCCTGCAGTAAGGTGCCCAGCAGGCGGTTGGCGTATTCATTCACCGCCGACTTTATAACCAGGTACTTCTTCCCATCATCATGGTATAAAATGCCTGCATAATGCACTTTTCCTTTTTCTATATATACCGTATTACCACCCGCTTCTATTACATTCCAGTAAAATGACTGGGGCAGGTTAGGTACCTGAGGTTCGATAGTATTGCTGACACTGTCCCAGGTAAGCAGGTATTCCTGTTCCTTGGGCAGTACTTCGAGGTACTGCCGCCGCAGCTCATGGTAGGTTACGGTCGACACTTTATTCTGTTCGAACCGTAACTTGGCCGCTACTCTTACCCGCAATTCAAGACGTTTCAGGAAATCGTTAGATGCAAACCGGCTTACAAAATAATAAGTTGTAAAACTGATGAACAGGATCAACAGCGCCGTAAGTACGGTAAAGAGTAAGGCGGTTTGTGTTTGAATTTTCAAGCGGCAGGCTATTTTTTATCTTCTTTAAGAATATATCCCATCCCTATCATGGTATGGATCAGTTTCTGGGCGGGATTGGTATCAACTTTTTTACGCAGGTAATTCACATATACATCCACCACATTGGTGCTCATGTTGAAATCGATGCCCCATACATTTTCCAACAGCTCCATGCGGCTCAACACCCGGCCCCGGTTCTGTAACATAAACTCAAGCAGCCGGTATTCCGTTGCCGTCAGGTTCACCGGTTCACTATTCAGGGTGGCCGAACGGGTGCTGGTATTTAGCGAAAGATTTCCGATCTGCAATACGTCGGTGGGTCCATTATTATTCCCCAGCGATTTACGCCGGGCCAGCGTTCTGAGCCGTGCTTCCAGTTCTGCAAACTGAAATGGTTTTACCAGGTAATCATCGGCCCCGCTATCGAGACCAGCCACAATATTTTCAGTGGTGCCGAGGGCGGTAAGCATCAGGATCGGTATATCCACCTGTTGCCGGCGCAGCTCTTTACATAACTGCATACCGTTCATCCCCGGCAACATAATGTCAAGAATCAATACATCGAACTGGTTTTTAAATGCCATTTCATGACCAATCAGGCCATCGGGCGCTACCGACACTTCATATCCCGCTTCCTTCAAACCCTTACTTAGCATGCCAGCCAATGCAGCCTCGTCTTCAACTAAAAGTATCTTCATCCTGATCGTATTAGTTTGCAAAAATAACCACCATCGGCGAAATAGCAGCATTAAGGCCCGTCCTACCTTTTTTATAACATTTTGAATGAATTGGCATCAAAACGGCTAATCGAGCGCAACAGCGGGGAAGAAAAAACAAATCCCCTACCAAAATGGCAGGGGATGTCTTTTGTTTTTCGGCTTATACTGAGTGCTTAATACTCAAACTTCAACTGCGTTTCTCCGTCGTTGGAAGTCAACGGAAATCCGTCTTTATCGTATGTATATTGTGTTGTAAGTGTGTAATCGAATAAGGTGCCTTCGAAATCATAACTGGCGGTCAACATTTCATTCCTGGCAAAAAATTGCAGCGTGTACCCAACATCGAGCAGCCATTTTGAAACAGTTGGAAAGCCGGGTCGCTTTGTACCCCAGGTAAAAACAACAGTCCCTTGCATATCGCCTTCGAGCGTTACTTTCGCCACGTTGCCATCGCTGCTATAAGTAATATCGGCTGTTTCTGTTACATCGGCCAGTTTCATTTCCTTCACGATCTTTGTAACCTGGTTATTTACTACCGTGTAGGTAAACACATCATCCTGGATGAGATCATCGGGTTCACCGGCAACTTTTTGAATTGTTTTTACAGTGCCTGAAACCGGAATACCGTCGTTGTACGAATAAGTATAGGTGGTATAGTCGTCATGGTCCCTGTACTCAATTTTTGATATATTTCCTGAACCGTCGAGCGTCAACACGGTTGACTCAAACCCATCGGCACTGCTGAATGATCTCAGTTTGCTGCCATTGTAGGTTAGGTTGAATACATTGGTACTGCCATTCTCTGTTTTTGTAACTTTCTTTAACAGTTTTGTCTGGCCACCGTTATTGTCATCATTTGAATCTTTGTCTTTCTTACGGAACTTAAAACCAGCATGGCCATTGCACCGGCCAACAGGAAAATTTTTTTCATACTTGTAATTATGTGTTGTTTATAATTTGTATTCTTCACCTCTGCTGTATTGGCTATACTTTGCTGGCGGTGAAGCACGATGCAATATTAGCACGCGAAGGAGGCTGTTGTTTACATGAGTAGTTTGAAATGCATATTATGGTACATGAATTGTATAAATCAACAGTTGTGTCAACATCAAATTCAGCATATCGTTAAATAATATCAATCGCTTTTACATGTACAATAAATGTTTTTTAACGATTCTTCTACGTTCATTCACATATTCAATTTCTGTATAAATGCCTGATAAAGAGGGTATCTTTGTATCATCAAATATTGCATCATGGCGATCCGCATTTTTATTACGGGAGGAACTTTTGATAAGGAATACAATGAACTGAACGGTGAATTGTATTTTAAAGATACGCACATGCAGGAGCTGCTTTCATTAGGGCGAAGCCTGTTACCGGTGAATATCAAAACGCTGATGATGATCGACAGCCTTGAAATGACAGCCGACCACCGTAACTATATTGCAGAAGAATGCGAGCAATGCGAAGAAGAGAAGATCGTAATAACACATGGCACCGATACCATGGCAGAAACAGCCCGGGTGCTGGCAAACCAGGTTTCCGGTAAAACAATTGTTTTAACCGGCGCCATGATCCCCATTAAGTTCGGTAGTTCCGATGGCCTGTTCAACCTCGGCAGCGCTCTTGCCTTTGTACAATCCCTGCCGCCAGGCGTATACGTGGCAATGAACGGCCGCTATTTTAACTGGGATAATGTTCGCAAAAACAGACAGACGGGGATTTTCGAAGAACTGAAATCCGTTAGCACCAGTGCAGAATAAAACTGCCGGAAGCAGTCTTATTTTTTGGGCGGCAGGTTGAAAGCAATAGCTTCATGTTCAAAATGCCCTTTGTGTGAACCATCGCAAAACGGTTTGTTCTGTGACATACCACAACGGCATATGGAAACAACTTCGCGGCCACCCAGGTCATATACATTTCCGTTTTTATCTACAATCTCAAAATCACCTTCTACGCGCAAAGAACCATTGCTGTTAACTGTAATTTTTGTTGATGCCATTGTACTTGGTATAATGTTTTATAAGGGGCGCAAGATACAGTAAAAGATGGCAGAAAACTCCTGGCAGTCCATATCAATAAACCGCATCGATTCTTACTTCCTTTTCACCGAATACAAACAGATTGCCGGCTTTCTTGCCATGCAGGGTTTTTGCCAGTGGGGAAAGGAACAGGACCGGTTTTTCTTCTATTGTTTGTTTACCCAAACCCGCCACAATAAAAAAGATCATTCCGGCCCCTTCAATACAGGCGCCCGGGGAAACCTTCGTATAAATCACATCGGTTTTTACTTCATGCAACAACGCCAGTTCTTTAACCTGCCGGGCCAGCTGTTTCGAATGCATTTCCTTTTCCAACTGGTTCATAGCCCGCGCCGTTTCATATTTATCGCCGGCAGAACTTTTTTCTTCATTATTGGCAGCCTCCTGCGCATTATCGATAAGCGTTTTAGCGGCAGCGATGCGTTGTTCAATGATGTGCTCACCGGCCAGCTTTAACCTGTTCTTGAATGTTATTTTTTCTAACTCCGTCACAACCACTAAAATAAGTGAAAGTATTCAATCGCATAAATGTTAAAATAATCTAAAAGCAACCTGATATTTTTAATTCGTTTATGTAAAGCTAAAATGAATGCATCTGAAAAGAAAACCAGAAAATTATGAACACCCTGAATAAGCTTTTTGCCGGTAGCCTTTTGATCATGGGAGCTACTGCTTTCATGTATTATAAAAAGCCATTGACGGCGCAAACAACCTCACCCGAAAACCCATTGCCTCAACACCCGGCTCCGCCTGCCGCCAAAAAAGTACAGGTTGCCGTGCTGCTCGATGTAAGCAACAGTATGGATGGATTGATAGAACAGGCCAAAGCCCAATTATGGAATATGGTGAGCGTACTGGGTAAAGCTACCTGCAATGACGTTGCTCCAACCGTTGAAATTGCCTTGTATGAATATGGCCGCCCTACCAATGATTCCCGTTCAGGTTACGTAAAACAGATCAACTATTTTACCCGCGACCTCGATGAAGTATCACGTAACCTTTTCAAACTGACTACCAATGGCGGCGATGAATACTGCGGGCATGTTATGTACACTTCATTAACCAGCCTTGAATGGGATGCCAGTCCTGATAACTATAAAGTTATTTTCATAGCCGGAAACGAAGATTTTCTACAGGGTGACATTCCTTTTACCAGGGCTTGCTCAGAAGCAAAGAAAAAAGGTGTTATCATCAATACCATCTATTGCGGCGACAGAATGCAGGGCATAAAAGAACACTGGAACCTGGGCAGCGAATGCGGTACAGGCAG
>CBIHPC010000420.1:0-4721 GCA_966211305.1 uncultured Niastella sp. | reverse complement strand
TCCGCTCATCACATTTTTCCACCATTTGCATTTGACAATCCCGAAAAAGCCCTTATGTTTGCGTGTACTATTAAACTAGTACACTAAAACGCCAAACATGATACAGATCCAAAACCTGCATTTTGGGTATCGGAAAAAAAAGATCTTCACCGGCCTCAGCCTCAAACTGGAAGCGGGCCATATTTACGGTTTGCTTGGTAAGAACGGCACCGGTAAATCGACCCTCCTGCGAAATATGGCCGGCCTGCTGTTTCCAAAAGAAGGTAACGTAAGCGTACTTGGCTTTAACCCCGCCAAACGCCAGCCCGCTTTTCTACGCAACATTTTCATGGTGCCTGAAGAGTTCTTTATGCCCGACATGCCCATCGATTACCTGGTGAAATACACCGCCCCTTTTTACCCCAAATTCAGCGAAGAACAATTTAACCGGTATGTTACCGAGTTCGATATTCCCCGTTCCAACAGTATGCAACAGATGAGTTATGGTCAGAAAAAGAAAGTGCTCATCAGCTTCGGCCTCGCCTGTAATACCTCTGTATTGCTTATGGATGAGCCTACCAACGGGCTCGATATCATGAGTAAAAGCCAGTTCAGAAAAGTAATAGCCGGCTGCCTCGACGATAACAAATGCATCGTCATCAGCACCCACCAGGTGAAGGACCTCGAAAGCCTTATCGACCGGGTTACCATCATCGACGAAGGCCGCATCCTGTTCGATCAAACGGTTGACAACATCACCCGCAAGCTGTCGTTCCATGTTTCCTACGACAGCGATGAAATAAAACAGGCTTTGTACCGCGAGCCTTCTTTACGCGGCAGCGCCGTTATTACCCCCAACACACAGGGTGATGAAAGCAAAATGGATCTTGAATTATTGTACAAGGCCATTGTGCTGAATGGTAATGCTATTGAATCTGTATTTAACGCTTAAACTATTGCTATGAATTCCTACTTCGATCTTAACCGTTGGTTTTTATATATAAGCAAACACTGGAACGAGAATAAGAAAAAATACCTGTTCTCACTGGCTGCTATTGGCGGGCTATTGATCCTATGGTTCTCTTTCCTTATGATAGTTAATAGAAGACATCCCATGGAGGAATCTATGCAGGTTTCGGCTTATTATGTGGGGTTATTTCTTACCGGCTGTTTGTATGCCAGTATGATTTTCCAGGAACTGGGCGATAATCCAAAAGGCATTTCTTACCTGCTATTACCGGCTTCCCTCCTTGAAAAATTACTGGCAGCCATATTGTTTGGGGTAGTGCTGTATTTCATTTGCTACACAGCCATATTTTATTTCGTTGATTTTATTATGGTAAAGGCATCGAACGGTATAATCAGCAATGTATATGAAAAGGAACATTTGGGTCGTTTCACACCGCAGGAAGTGGCCAATGTTTTTGTTAGCCCGAAAGTGAATGGCGATAACTTTTACATTTTGATCCTGCTCGTCTATTTCACAGTGCAATCAATATTCTTGCTGGGCTCCATCTATTTTACAAAGTACAGTTATATAAAAACGCTGGTGTGGGGACTGATCGTTTTCCTGGCACTCGTATTTTTTCAACACAAGATCATAGAGTCGTTTATGCCGCATGGTGGTTTCTTCAACGCCACGGTATACAGGGTATGGGCGGGTGAAGGAAAGGAGTATAGTATTAGTATACCGGCATGGATTGGTATCGTTGGTATATTCCTTATCAAATATTCTCTTCCGCCGCTGCTTTGGATTGTGAGTTATTTCAGGTTGAAAGAAAAAGAAGTTTAACGCCTAAATCAATAAATATGCAATTCCGAGAATCGCAAGCTATATACTTACAAATTGCCGATTATGTGTGCGAGAAGATCTTGCTAAAGGAATGGAAGGTGGAAGAGCGGATACCATCTGTACGGGAACTGGCGGTTCAGCTGGAAGTGAATCCCAATACCGTAATGCGCACCTATGAATTCCTTCAACAACAGGAGATCATTTATAACCAGCGGGGCATCGGGTATTTCGTTTCGCCTTCGGCTTTAAAGAATGCGCAAAGCTACCGCAGGAATGATTTCGTGGAGAAGGACCTGCCGCAGGTTTTCCGCACCATGTTTCTGCTGGGGATGGATCCCGAGGAACTGAAACCCCGGTTTGAAAAATACAAAAAACAAAATTTTGCTTAAGAAAACAGCTGCAAGCCACACGCTGCAAGCTGCAAGCAGAACATCAAAAAAGAATTAGATTATGAAAACGAGCAATAAAATATTAATAGGGATATTTTTAGCCGTGATAATACTTACTACCTCCATTCATTTATATGTATACGCTAAATACAAACGGGGTGATTATGTACCCTTTCAAAGAGAGGCCATGACCCCAATGGAGCGGATAGATGTGGCCGGGGCAAGGTTCGTATCTATAACCGGCCTGGGTGGTGTTGAACTCATCAACAGCGATACGGCAAAATTCGAAACAGATAAAGACAAAGTAGGCCGTATTTCATACAAGATGGTAAAAGATACGCTGGTGATCACTGATCCTACCTTAACAGATGAACAGCTTGAACGGGGAGGGCGCAATTACCAGCGGTTTAAATTATACCTGCCGCCTTCGGTTCCGGTGCAAACAGCCTTTTGCAGTATTAATGCGAAAGGTGCGGTTGATTCTACCCATGCGGCATCTTATAAAATTGCTTTAACCAGGAACTCAAATTTGAGTATCTGGAATGACAATAGAGCTTCCTATTTTGATCAATTGCTTATCAAAGGAGAATCCGCAGAAATTGTGCTGGAAGACCATGCCATTATAAATGACCTCCATGTTCAATTGGTGCACTCCTCCATAAATGACATGAAAGCGACGATACAAAGTATAACCGTTGAGGCAGACCCCCAATCATCACTGAACCTTTCTGGTAAAAATATTAAAGCCTTAAAGTAATCAGTTATGCAATCATCAATTATTGAAACCCGGGACCTGAACTTTGCTTTCCAAACCGGTCAAAAAATATTAAATGATCTGAACCTGCAGGTACCTGCCGGTAGCATATATGGATTTTTAGGTCCCAATGGCGCCGGCAAAACTACCACGTTGCGGTTATTGTTGGGTTTATTAAAAAAGCAGGAAGGTGATATCGCCCTGTTTGGCAAGCATCTTCGGGCGAACCGGCTTGAAATATTACGCCGCATTGGCTCACTCATTGAACAGCCCTCATTATACCTGCATTTGACGGGTAAAGAAAACCTGGAAGTTTTTCGATTAACCTATCAATGCAATAAAATCAGGATAAATGAAGTGCTTCAATTGGTTGGGTTGATGCAGGCAGCGAATAAAAAAGCAAAGAACTATTCGCTCGGTATGAAGCAAAGGCTGGCGATTGCCATTGCTTTGTTACATGATCCTGAAGTACTGATACTGGATGAACCAACAAATGGCTTAGATCCCAATGGCATCATTGAAACCAGGGAGCTTATTAAACAACTGAACCGTGAATTTGGCAAAACCATTCTTGTTTCGAGCCACCTGTTAGCCGAAGTAGAAAAAATGGCTACGCATGTAGGGATCATTAACAAAGGGAAGTTGTTGTTCCAGGGAAGCCTGCAAAAATTACAAAATCTCCAGTCAAAACAATCGGCCATTGAAATTGAAGTAAATGATGCAGAGCGGGCGCAACAGGTGTTACAGGAACAATTTGCTGTAAAGCAGGTAAATGGCACGCGGCTGTTGCTGAATTATGAAAGCAGGGAACGATCGGCGCAGTTGAATAAATTACTGGTACAACAGGGCGTGGACGTATATCAACTGGCTGTTACCCAAAACGATCTGGAAAATTTATTTCTTCAAATTACAGCTCAATAATATGATCGCTTCATTTGTACTTAATTCAAAAGCCGAATTTTTAAAAAGCAAGCGAACGGCTGCGTTTTGGATAACAGTTGTTGGCGCTGCCTTTGTACCTATAGTAAGTTCTATAATGCTGGTGGCGCGTCCCGGTCATTTTATTCCGGCGCTTAAAAAAGATCCCTGGCAACTGATCATTATTGATAACTGGCAGGCGGGCGCATTTTTTCTGTTACCGATGTTTGTAATATTGGTAACCAGCCTGGTGGTGCAAACAGAATATAAAAATAACACCTGGAAGCAGGTATATGCTTCCCCCCGGACCATTGCCGACATTTTTTTTTCGCGGTTTATTGTTATTCATACGCTGATCCTTCTTGCGTTTATCCTGTTTAACGCATTTATTATTATAACTGCCTGCGCGGCAAACCTACTGCAAAAAGGATATACTTTTTTTGATCATCCTGTACCCTGGAAAACATTATTTGCACTAACAATAAAACTTTATTTTTCTGTATTGGCCATTACTTCCATTCAATATTGGCTAAGCCTGCGCTTTCGCAACTTTATTATTCCGGTTGGTATTGGGTTGGCATTGCTGATAACAGGTTTTATGATTAACCAGTGGGAGCAGTTGTATTGTTATCCCTACATGTACCCCATCATATTTTTTTGGCCTGATTTCCAGAAAAAAACTGCATTTGTTAATAAAGCGCAGGTATTTGATACGATCTGGTTTGCAGTGGTATTGGGGATCGCGTTTTGGGATATGGTTACCCGAAGGGAGAAGGGATAAAGGATCCGGGCCCAGCCATTTATTAATAGTAAAGTTACTTTTTATGCAACATCTTATGCTGGCATTAGCTATCATTTTGCTGACGGTGATCGCCCGTAATGAACATGC
>CBIHPC010000419.1:0-4765 GCA_966211305.1 uncultured Niastella sp. | reverse complement strand
ATACCGGAAACGCTTCGGTAACTTATGGCGTTACCGTATCAGGACGGCCAGAGGATCTGCCAGGGATAGAGCAGCGGGTAGGCTTGTATACCAACACACTGCCACTCCGTGTTCATATTGATGAAAAAACAGAAATAGTAAGCTGGCTGCAGGAAATGCAGGCTGATCAGCAACAGAGCCGCCGGTATCAATACAATTCATTGAGCGAGCTGCAGGATTGGAGTGGAATAGGTGGAGAGCTGTTCGATACGATGCTGACCTTTCAGAACTACCCGGTAAGTGAAGTAATAAATTCCCGGCATTGGCAATTGCATATAGATCACTTTTCTATCCATGAGCAAACGAGCAACTATCCTTTATCGTTGCGTGTAGTTGGCACTGACCAGCTGACTGTGCAGTTTATTTACAAGGAAGTTTCTATAGATAAATTTTATATCAAACGTATACTGGCACATTTTGAACATGTGCTTGATCAATTGTTGTCTGGCCCGGTAAACAGGTTGAATTTATTGCAACTGTTGCCCGAAACTGAAATGCAGGAGCTATTGCTGACCTTCAATAACACAAGGGCAGCGTACCCTCAGGGAACGGGCATGCTTGAGCTGTTTGCTGCGCAGGTAAAGGGTCGTCCCCACGAAATAGCGTTAGTGTATGAAGAAGATAAACTAAGTTATAAAGAGCTGGATGAACGTTCTAACCAGTTAGCTCATTATTTAATAGCCCGGGGCGTGATAGCCGAAACGCTGGTTCCCCTGTGCGTTAGCCGCGGCATGGCAATGATCGTGTGCATGCTGGGTATACTTAAAGCCGGCGGGGCGTATGTACCGCTTGATCCATCCTATCCGGCAGAGCGTTTACAATATATGTTGAAAGATACGGGCGCCTCATTGGTGCTGGCAGACGGCCAGAACCGCAACCATGAAGGTATTTCCGGAGCCACCCTGCTTTTGGATCTGGATGCGGAGACTGATGTGATCAAAACTTATCCATCGACAGCAACAGAAGTAACGATAGCAGAACAACAGCTGGCTTATGTAATTTACACATCGGGAAGTACAGGTCGACCGAAGGGAGTTATGATAGCGCATCGCGGCATCATAAACCTGATCCATAACCAGGAAGAGCCGCTTCGCCTTCAGGCCGGAATAAAAGTTCTTCAGTTTGCCTCCATCAGTTTCGATGCATCCTGCCATGAGATATTTTGCACATTGATGCATGGGGGGCAGTTGATCCTTGCTTCAAAGGAAACCCTATTGAATACAGAACAGCTTTCCCTGCTCATGAAAAAGCATGGGGTTGAGTTGGTTACTTTACCGCCCAGTTATCAGGCAGTAGTTAAAGACGATCTGCCGGGCTTGCGAACCGTAATATCCGCCGGTGAAGCCCTGGATAAGAAACTGGCCGGGGAAATGCAACAAAAAGGCATTGAGGTTATAAACGCTTACGGACCTACCGAAAATACGGTATCAGCTATTCTTTCGCGATCGCCATTATATGACAGTAATACTATAACCATCGGCAAACCACTGGCAAATGTGCAGGCTTATATTCTGGATGAACAATTACGTCCTGTTCCGGTCGGCGTACCCGGGGAACTGCATTTAGGCGGGGCACAACTGGCCCGGGGCTACCTGAACCGGCCCGATCTCACAGCAGAGCGATTTATTGGGAATCCTTTTGGGGAGGGGCGTTTATACCGTACCGGGGATCTGGCCCGCTGGTTGCCCAATGGAAATGTAGAATATCTGGGAAGATCAGACGACCAGATAAAGATCCGGGGTTATCGCATCGAGCCGGGGGAAGTAGAACGCGTATTGCAGGAATGTGCAGGTGTTAAGCAGGGAGTGGTGGTAGTAACTGCAGACACGAATAAACGGTTGATTGGATATGTAGAAAAAGATGAGAATTATGATAAAGAGGCGGTGGTTGCTTACCTGGCAGGCAGGTTGCCTGATTATATGGTTCCTTCTTTATTGATAGAAGTAGACAGTATTCCTGTAACTGCCAATGGAAAGATTGACCGGAGGCGGCTTTCCATGCTCGTTAAAGACTTTGATAAAGACAAAGGCCAGGAAGCGCCCCGGAATGAAATAGAGACGTTATTGGCCGGAATATGGTCTGAGCTCCTCGAAGCGCCTCACGTAGGCATAAACGATAATTTTTTCGAATTGGGCGGCCATTCCCTTCTCGCCATTCGATTGCTGGCTACCATACGTAAAAAGATGAACATTGAACTGGATATTAAAGAGATATTTGACAATCCCACGATCGGCGCCTTATCGGTTATTTTGCATAAAGAGAAACAAACAGTGGTGCTGCCGCCTGTACAGCATTATGAAACACAGTTTCCGGCACCCTTGTCTTTTTCCCAGGAACGTTTATGGTTTATCGATCGCCTGCAGGGAAGCGAACAATATCATATTTCGAATGTCCTTCGCCTGAGGGGCCCTTTGCAGGTAAATGCTTTGGCTGCTTCGTTCAAAACCATTATTACGCGGCATGAAGCGTTAAGAACTGTTATTAAGGAAGAAGATGGCCGGGCAATGCAGGTTATTAAAAATGCCGGCGCCTGGGAAATGAATCAGCTGAATTATCAACAAATGCTGGCTGAAGCGCCAAATGTAGCGTCATATGTAACCGGCCTGGGAACGAAGTTCGATCTGTCTAAGGATTATATGCTCAGGGTGTGGTTGATAAGGATAACCGACCTGGAGCACTTTATGATCGTAATAATGCATCATATAGCATCCGATGGATGGTCGATGCATGTATTGGTGAAGGAGTTGGTAGAATTATATAACAGCCAGGTGGAAGGCAGGCGCCCCAGGCTGAACGGGTTACCGGTGAATTATGCCGATTACGCGATCTGGCAAAGGCGACATTTTGGCGAAAAACTTATTTATGATCAACTGCAATACTGGAAAACACAACTCGGCGGACTGGAGCCTTTAGCAATGCCGACAGCATTTCCTTACCCGGCCATGCGTACGGGAAAGGGAGGATCTGTAAAATGTTTGTTGGCCGGCGATTTGACGGCTTCCCTGAAAGCGTTATCGAAAAAAGAAGATGTGACCCTCTTTATGACGTTATTGTGCGTTTTCAAAGTTCTGTTGCATCGGTATACAGGGCAGGAAGATATTGCCGTCGGCAGCCCTGTGGCCGGCCGGCAGCAGCAGGAGTTGGAGGAGCTTATCGGATTCTTTGTTAACACTATCGTATTAAGGAACAGGGTAGATGATTCCCTTGTTTTTACTCAGTTGCTGCATGACATAAAGCGTACCGCGTTAGCCGCCTACACCAATCAGGATGCGCCTTTTGAAAAGGTAGTGGAAGTGCTTGAAGTACCCCGGGAACTTAACCGGCACCCGGTGTTTCAGATACTTTTTGTTGTGCAGAATGGTCCGGAAGTTAAAGAAGTTGGCCTGAAAGATATAGAAGTAGATGCCGAAGACATTGAACGGAACGACGCTAAATATGACCTTGCTTTTGATATAGCCGAAACAATAGCAGGTTTGGAAGTGACAGTGACGTATGCCACCGACCTGTATACACCTGAAACGGCTGAAAGGATGCTGGCACATTATGAGCAATTGCTGAATTCCATTGTAAATGAGCCTTCCGCTGTTGTGGGATCCCTGCAGATGCTGACGCCGGAAGAGACCAGGATATTACATGACTTTAATGACACGGCAGTTGATTATGGTAAAGAGGAAACGGTAATAGACCTGTTTGCCTCACAGGTTGCCGTGAGGCCGGAGCAAACAGCGCTCATTTTCATGGACAGGTCATTTACCTACCGGGAGCTGGATGAGCGTTCCGGTAAACTGGCGCACTATTTAAAAACAAAAGGAGTAGGACACGGGTCATTAGTACCCGTTTGTGTAAACCGGGGCATGGAAATGATCGTAGCTATATTGGGAATATTGAAAGCAGGCGGCGCTTATGTTCCTTTAGACCCCTCGTATCCGGCTGCACGTTTGCGTTATATGTTAAAAGACACAGCTGCATTAATGGTTGTAACGGATGCTGCCAACAAACTCCATTCGGGTTTACAGGAAGCAGCAATGATCATTGACCTCGATGAGATAAGTGATGCAACCGGGTTGTTGCCGGCAGTCGGCGTTTGTGAACGAATACCGGCCGGTACCCTCGCTTATGTTATTTATACTTCCGGTAGTACCGGTGATCCCAAGGGGGTAATGATAGAACATGCCGGATTTTATAATATGGTAAGAAGTCATATCGATTTCCTTTCCCTGGCACCAGGCTATCGGATCCTGCAATTCGCTTCCATAAGTTTTGATGGCTCCTGTCAGGAGATATTCAACACACTGTGCAGTGGGGGCAGCCTTGTTATTGCAAGCCGTGAAGAGATATTGTCACCTCCGTTGCTGGGCGAATTGTTGGTTAAGCAAAAGGTGTATATGGCAACACTGCCGCCTTCCTATCAATCTGCCATGCTGCAGGAATTATCCTCGCTCCAGGTCTTATATTCTGCCGGAGAGGCTATGCATCCTGCAATTGGTAAAGCCATTGCACTAAAAGGCATTAAACTTATAAATGGGTATGGGCCTACAGAGAATACGGTGACGGCAACCCTGAGCACTGCTCCAATCCTGGGCAATGGCCTGGTAACAATAGGGAAGCCCATCCATAATGTACAGGTATACATATGTGATCATGGCCTCAGGTTATGCCCCGTAGGAATAACCGGTGAGTTATGCATAGGCGGCGCAGGCGTGGCAAAAGGTTACCTCAACCGTCC
>CBIHPC010000418.1:0-4766 GCA_966211305.1 uncultured Niastella sp. | reverse complement strand
TACGCTGATGATCTCATTGGTGCCGTTTAACAGGTACCAGCTCCAGTCGGCATATAATTTATTTTTCAGTAATGAGAACCAGCCGCCAACTTCATAGTTGTAAAATGTTTGCTCGCCGAGGTAAGGCACTTTTACACCGGTATACAATTCACTGATCTGGGGTGGTACAAACCCTTCGCTGTAATTGGCATAAATGCCGGTTCCTTTATAGTTGTAAGTAGCACCGATCTTAGGCGAAAAACGTTTGAAATCATTTTTGGTAGAAGGGGCGCCGGTAAAGGCAGAGGGCGGCAGCGCATTTTCGAAATCATAATGATAGAGATCATAACGCAGGGCGGCTGTGAGTTTTAGCCCTTTTACAATTTCCGCTTCGTAATGGAGATAAGAAGCCAGGTTGTTGATGCCGGTCTTATATTGACTGAGCACCGAATCGGTAGTAGCATAACTTACATAATACCCGCGGCTATCGCGGTTGATATTGATGAAGTTGCTATGGTACGTTGACGGACTATTATCAACCGATATCCCCGCGATGAGTTTACTATTTAAAAAGTCGAACGACTGCTGGTGCTGAGCGATCAGCATATAGGTGTTGAAGGCGCTTTCATTGATCTCCCCATAGGCGCGTGTAGGGTCGCCGGCAATGTTTTTTACCCGGTATGAAGGGTTCTGTAGTACCGAATTGTCACGGAATATAAACGATACCCGGGTACTGCTGTTGCTGTTCCATTGATGGAACAGTTGCGATTTATAGCGAAGCGCCGGTACTTTGCGATAGGTAAACGTTTGTGGTGTGCTGTAGTCTTTATTAGCGAAATGCGCACTATCGAGCGAGCCAGGCATATCGCTGTAATAATTTACGTACGTGAGATCGTTCACCCATTTTGTTCTTTCGCTGATGGCATAGTCGCCGCGGAGGGTGAAGCCGGCTTTATGAAAATCGCTGTGATCGACGGGACCGTTACTGCGGTCGGCATAATAGCCGCTTAACAGTACACCGAATTTTCCAAACGTATTGCCCACCTGTACATCGGTTCTTTTATACCCATTGTTATTGGCCTGTACGCTTACCTGTGCGGCAAAAACAGCGGGTGGGGCCTGGGTAATAATATTGATAGCGCCGCCAATTGCTTCTGCGCCATAGAGCGAAGAGGAGGGGCCTTTGATGACCTCTATCTGCCGGGCGGCAGGCATATTCATTTCGAGTAATGCATTGTGATTGTATACGCCGGTTGTGCGAATGGGAATGCCGTCTTCGAGGTACAGGAACAGGCTTTTGGTGGTCATGGGTTGGCGAATGCTCATCGAGTGCTGTTCATTGCCAAGGCTCACCATGTTCACGCCACTTATTTTATTTACCAACTGGTCTATGCGGGTGGCCTTTGTGTCTTCCATGGTTTGTTTGCTGATGGTAGCAATGGCAACGGGTGCTTCGCTTCGTTTTTGCGCCGTTCTGCTGGCGCTGATCACAATTTCCTGCAGGCTGTTATTGCTGGTCTGTAAGGAAATAACCCATTGTTTTTGCGAAACTGCATTGGCGATGGTTGTTGAATAATAACCTAATGAAGATATTGTCAATTCATTTGTTGTATCGGAAAGCGGTAATGTAAATTCTCCCCTGTTATTGGTAACAGTTCCCTGGTTGGTGTTTTTGATCTGTATTGAAGCATGGGCTACAGGTTCTTTGGTTATGGCATCTATTACTTTTCCGGTGCAGTTGGTTTGGGCATAGGAACGAATACCTGTCAATACGATCAATAGGGCGGTCACACAGTTTATAAAAAGTTTCATAGTCATAACGTTGGCGCATACGATAGCCGTTCAGGCAATATGATCCTGACCAGTGCTACAGATGCATAGGTTGAAGAAGGCTGAATGCTGAAAGCTGACGCTTAACGCGGGCCCTCGCCATTTGATCTTTCCGAATAAATTCGGGCAGCTTTACATTTGGGATTCTGCGTTCCGCGTTTTGCGTTCTGCGTTTTGCGTTCTGCGCAATTTGTACTTCCTGAATTAATAAGAAAATTCCGATATTCGGGAATTGGCGTTCTGCGTTTAGTGTTAAGCGTTTTGTGGAGGATGGAAAACAGCGTCTGTTACCTTTTGGGAGATGGGATCAGTATACCGCGATACATGTACCGGTTGTTCGTTGAATGAATGAAAGTGGGTTTCGGCTTTCTTTTCGCTATACAGCACTACTTCGAACTTAAAGCCTGCACCACCGTTCAGCGGGGTGTTTTGCGAGTCTTCGTCCTTATTCAGCTGTTTGCCGAGGTAACATTTACCCAGGCAACAGGTTTTGGGTTTTGTGCGGTTCTCACATAAAGTAGCGGCGATGGTCTTTTGATTCATCCTGAAATTCAGGACGATAAGGCTTTTGCTGAAGGTTTGCCCCAGCATGCCTATCAAAAACACTATCGTCCACCATTTATTCAAAACACCTGATTTTTGGCAAAGATATCAGGTAAACGAATATAATGGATGAAAAGTATCAGACTATCTCTTGATTAATATCATGTTATTCCCTGTCTTGTATCATGTTGCCCGTTATTAAGTGAGCGTACTTTTGATATGCAATCGTTGTGTGTTATAGAGTTTAAGCAAGATCGGTGCTACCGAATGGGAATGGCCTGAAGTCGTTGACATGTATGCCGTAAATTGACGGGGGCTGCATGAACAGGGCTAAGGTCGAAAGTCGGAAAGTCCGGAAGTTTAGAAAGAAACCCTCTCTGTAACTATCTTTCTTAATTCCGGACTTTACTTTCTTTCCGACTCTCATTTTTTCATGTTGTATGTTTTAGTTAGAAAGCCCTTGTTCTGCCTACATAAATATTTCTTGCCCGCAGGTAGGTATCTGCTGTAGGGCCGGGCGAGCCACTGGAACCTTCCATTTGCATATTGATAATGATATACATGGGCTTGCCCACAAAGTTGCCCGTGTGCTGCGCTTTCCAAACCCCATCTATATAGTAATGTATGGTAACGTTGGTGGCGGAGGATTTCTGGATCCATACGCGATAGGTATGCCAGCTGCCGGGTGATGATACATTGGTGATGGTAGATGTAACATCGCTGCTGGTGCGGAAGGTGTTCTGCCAGTTATTGGTATTGCCTTTGAACTCCATGATATCGCTTTCAGGCGGCCAGCTGTTTACACCGGTAAGCCAGAACGCCGGCCAGGAACCGCGTACCGATGGCGCCTGGAAATCGCCCCTTACTTCATAATTAGGGAACTGATCATTTACAAGAATGTGGAATTTGGCATTGATGGCACCTGAGTGATAACGGATAGGCAGGTACGGACTGGAACTGCTGTTCCCTTCATTCCAGTTTATACGTGTGGCTTTGATAGTGAGTACGCCATTCCCGTCGAGATAAACATGATTATGATCGGTAGGGCTCGCATACATGCGGGCTGAACCGTTGTGATCTGATCCCCAGGGATACAAATAATTCCAGTACTGTTCTAATGTGGCGTAACTGGCGAAGGTGTTGTTGATGACTGTTTCAAAAACTTCGGGCGTTGCCGTTCGTTGCTCAGTGTTTGGCGAAGCCGGTTCCTTAATTGCTTTTTTACACTGAATGAACAGCAAGGCAAGGATGCCTGACAGAACGAAAGGTTGCATTTTTTTCATATGACTTGTTTTGATTAAACGTAATACAGCATGTTAAAGCCCGGTATCCGGGCTGCATTACTATAATCAAATTAGCAGTTGCAATCGTGAAACGTGAAAGGATCGCTCAATTTCCAGGCTCGCGCTTGTTATTAATCAGGCTGTTGCACGGAAATCCTCTATCACCTTTATTAACTCTATCAACTCTATCAACCTGTTAGCTTAACGACAAAGCCTACACTAATATAATATAATTATCGTGTCAAAAGTCAGCCGGGTAAATTAAAATGTCATCTGTACACCTGTTTGCGGTATACATTAAATAGCTGTTTTTGATTCAGCGGGTTATAAATTACGATCATCGGCAGCATGAAGTCAGATTTGACAGGATTGTTGATTTCCGGCGCGAAAAACAGCCCCGGCAGATAAAAAATTTTGAAATTCCATTTTTTGTATACCTTTACCGCGCTTTAGGGGTGTCCATAACGGACTGAGATAATACCCTTTGAACCTGATGCAGTTCGTACTGCCGAAGGGAAAAGTGAAAGTCTTCTTTATTTTCTTTCCTTTTATTCTCTTTTGCTGCATGTTCATTCCCTGAAGTAATTAAAAACGTAGGTATGAACATTTCTATCAATCAACAACCCAGGGAAATTCCTGATCAATGTTCGCTTGAGCAATTGCTTACCCAGGTATTGGGCATACCTGTGGCCGGACTGGCTGTAGCGGTTGATCAAACCGTTATTCCCAGCACCGCCTGGCCGGCGTACATTTTAAAACCGGCTGATAAAGTAATGTTAATCAGGGCTACACAGGGAGGGTGAAGACTAAAGTTATAATTCGATAATGTGATAATTCGATAATGGAATACAGTTGAACTAATTACCAGATTGCTGATTGTCGCGAGCCTTCCCAGGTTAACTGTATTTGCGTTAAGCCTTGAGCCTTCAGCGTTTTGCATATTCAGATCATTCATTTCTAATAATAAAGAATTATGAAAAAAGAGTCTATTCCTAACCAGAATAAAATAACTACAGGTCCCTTCCCCGCTTCGCGGAAGATCTATGTACAAGGGCAGCTGCATAAAGACGTTGCCGTTGCCATGCGTGAGATTGCGCTTACCGATACCGCACTCCATGGCAAAAAAGGCGC
>CBIHPC010000417.1:0-4809 GCA_966211305.1 uncultured Niastella sp. | reverse complement strand
TGGCAAATGAAGTATGGCGGCAGATGGAAAGTTTTGCCGGTTACAGTTTTAACAAGGCGCACTCTGCCAGTTTTGCGGTGGAGAGTTATATGAGCCTGTATTTGAAAACTTTCTTCCCTAAGGAATTTATGGTGGCCGTGATCAATAATTTCGGCGGCTTTTATTCAACCGAGCTGTATTTTCTAGAACTGATGAAGACAGGGGCTATTATACATGCGCCCTGTGTAAATAACAGCGACATCTATACTTCAATAAAAGGCGATGAAGTGTATGCCGGTTTTATTCATATAAAAGCATTGCAGGATAAAGCGATGCAGTTGATCGTTGAAGAAAGGAAGGCCGGCGGGCGGTACCTCCATTTACAGGATTTTATTGAACGCACGGATATCGGCCTCGAGCAGCTCAATATACTGGTGGGTGTGGGCGCGTTCCGGTTTACCGGAAAAACAAAAAAACAATTGTTGTGGGAAGCCAATTTCCTGCAGAAAAAGAATAAAGCGCATATTCCGGTCAGTGATTCATTATTTGAAGAAAAACCCGTGGAGTTCACGCTGCCGAAGTTAACTGACAATGCCATCGATGACCTGTACGATCAAAAAGAGATCCTGGGTTTTACGTTGACCAATCCGTTTGCCATGGTTGATGAAGAACCGGCTAATTATATACCTGCCCGCGAAATAGGCAGTCATTTACATAAAATAGTAACTGTGCTGGTTTATTTTATTGCTACCAAACATGTGCAAACAAAGAATAATGATCTCATGTTCTTCGGAACATTTATCGATCATAAGCTCGATTGGGTTGATACCGTTCATTTTCCCGATACGGCACGGGCATATCCATTGCATAGCGGCGGGTTTTATAAAATAACCGGGCGGGTGGTTGATGATTTCGGTGTATACAGTATAGAAGCCCGCAAAACCGAAAAAGTAGGTTTTAAGAAACGCAGTTACGATACCATTAAATAGCAAACCATGTTATTATCGAAGGACAGACATATAGCTCATTTTGACCTGGATGCATTTTTTGTATCGGTAGAGGAACTGCGCAATCCAAAGTTGAAAGGTAAACCGTTGCTGGTAGGCGGGGGCAGCGACCGCGGTGTTGTTGCTGCCTGCAGTTATGCGGCGCGAAAATACGGTGTGCATAGCGCCATGCCGATGCGGGTGGCCCGCCGGCTTTGTCCCGATGCAATTATTATCAAAAGCGATTTTGAGTCATACAGCAAATATTCCCGGCTGGTCACCGATGTGATCAGGGATACGGTGCCGCTTTTTGAAAAAGCGAGTATCGATGAGTTTTATATCGATCTCACCGGAATGGATAAGTTCTTCGGGTGTTTGCAATTCACCGACCAGCTAAAGAAAAAGATCAATAAGGAAAGCGGTTTGCCCATTTCCTGGGGGCTGGCCTCTAATAAACTCATAAGCAAAGTGGCCACCAATGAGGTAAAGCCGAACGGGCAACTGGAAATACCTTTTGGGAATGAAAAGAATTTCCTGGCCCCGCTCAGTATTATAAAAATTCCGGGCATTGGCAAGGAAACCGGTTACAAACTGTTGAAAATGGGAGTAGAAACGGTGAAGGTGCTCAGCGAGATCCCCATTGAAATGATGGAGAACCTGATGGGTAAACCGGGGATCGATCTGTGGCGGAAGGCAAACGGTATCGATGAAACACCGGTGGTGCCCTACCATGAGCAGAAATCCATTTCAACCGAAACAACATTTCAAAGCGATACCATCGATACCGGTTTTCTGCATAGCCAGTTGGTGCGGATGACAGAGGAAATTGCTTTTCAGCTTCGGCAGCAGAACAAACTCACGGGCTGCATTACCGTAAAAATACGGTATTCTAATTTTGAGACTTTTACCAAACAGGTAACTATCCCATACACCAATGCCGACCATGTTTTATTGAAAATGGCGAAAGAGCTCTTCAGCAAACTATACGAACGGCGCTTACTCGTAAGGTTATTGGGCATCCGGTTCACTCATTTAATTCCGGGGAATTACCAGATCAGTTTATTCGACGACACACAGGAAATGATCAACCTGTACCAGGCTATTGACAGTGTGAAAAAGCGATTCGGTGAGAAAACACTGATCAGGGCTGTTGGAGTGGGGGCATAACCGTAATGGCCGGTTAATGGTTTGTCGTTTACAGTTTATTGTTCTTCCAGGCATGCCGTCGATAGCTTGCTCATTTTAGTTATTTATGCACGCTTTTTAAGTGCAAATACTTACAAAAAAATAGAAAACTATTCATTTTTGGGGTTTCTGAAATTTTCTTTTGTCGAACTGTTCACTCCGGTGTATTAATAATAAAGGGATGCACTCATCTTTTTTGAGTGAGATTCCCGGAAATCTAAAACCTAATTAACGATTGTGTAGCGAGATTTTCAGAAAAAAAGAATGAAGTAACTATGAAAAAAGAACTCCCCATCACCGTAGCAGTTGTAGATGACAACGCCCTTATTCGTGAAAGTGTGAAATTCCGACTTAAATCATTGGGTTACAATGTAGTTATGGAAGCCGAGAACGGTCAGGAATTCCTTGACAAATTACATGAAGGTAAGATGCCGGATATCTGTGTGCTCGATATAAATATGCCGGTTATGGATGGTTTGGAAACCACGGTGCATTTGAAAAAGGACTGGCCGGCAATGAAGATCATTTTCTTTTCAATGGAGGACAGCAGCTTATATATCAACAAGGGGATCCAGCTGGGAGCAGACGGTTTTGTCGCAAAGGATGCACCCTTTACAGATTTAAATAATATGTTGTTGTCGATCATAAACCAGGGACAAGTAGCTTAAATACAGATAAAAACTTAATAAAAAGACGCGCCTTCCATTAAACCAAATAAAAAACAGCCCCGACAGCAACGTCGGGGCTTGTTTATTTTTTTGGGTAATTTCTTTTTGAGATCCGAATTACGACCTGCCTGTAGCTTGTATTTGGTTGCGAGGCAGGGAATTGCCGGAATTGGCTTTTTGACTTTCAACCTGAGGTTTGCAGCTTCTAATATCTTCCATCCTTTTTATCCATCGAACGGCCTACGCCATAACCAACACCGCCCCCAACTACACCACCGATCACCGCACCTAAAGCCCGGTTGTTTTTAACCAGTATCGCACCGGCTGCAGCACCGGCGCCGGCGCCAATGGCTGTTCCTTTAGCCGCTTTACTCCAGCCCTTTTTCTTTTTGGTTGTTGTAGCAACGGCAGGCGTTGTTTTGTTTACCGTGTAATGTTTGTGCACAACCACCGGCCTGGTTGTTTTGGCGGCGGTTGTTGTTTTAGTCGTATTTTCCAGTTGCTGCTGTTGTTTCCATTCTTTAAACGCTGTGTATTCAGCTTGTGAAATGGAAGCAGGTGTTACCGGAACACTTTCCGATGCCAGCCTGGTGTCACTCTTACAGGCGCTCATCAACAATGCGGCACTAATTACAATCGCTGTGGTTGAGTAAAATATCCGTTTCATAATTCTGTGTTTTTAGGTTTATCAATTAATTACTTTCGGCACCGAATAGATAGTTGAAAAAGCGTGCCATAAAAAATAACATTTGTTAAAAGCCCGAAGAGAACGCGATTGCCGCCCTCATTGTCAATGAAATAGCAACGGTCTCATATTAACATAAAGAAATTTTAAAGGCTATTCTTGTTATAGCCTGTTAAAGGATTCAAAAGCCTTATAATTTTTAGAATGTTGAGTAAACAATGCTGCCCAGTTACCGATTGCCGTGGAAATTAAGCACGCCTGAAGCCGGAAACATTTTCACGTTTGCCCTTTTCACGATTGTCACCGGTTATTGTTCCACGATAGTTAATTGCATGAGCTGCAGTTCCGGGAACGTTTGCGTAAAAAATATGTATCCCCATTATTCTTTTTAACTCACTTCTTTTTTAACTTTCCATTAGTTACATACCCATCTCCCGAAATTTTCTACAATTACCCGTAACAGAATCGTCCGACCCGTTTACCTGATCCCGTTAATTTAGGCTTAACGCTATATGCTCAGGGCTGAACGCCTGTTCGCGAAATTCGGGCAGCGTCTGCTATTGCACGCTCGCGAAACAGGCTGGTGCTTTGTATAGCGAGCCAGCGTTGGGGTTCCGCGTTCTGCATTGAACGTTCCGGTTTTTTGGGGCCTGCTGCACCTTCCTGAGAATTAAGGAAAGTAAAGCTGGCTGTAAAGTCGTGAGTTATCGTTCTGTGTTGAGCGTTAGGCATTCTGCGTTGCTGCACTTCCGTGAGCATTCCGCGTTTTGCGTTCGCGTTTCGCGTATTATTATTTATTATCTAAAGCTTGTTTTATGAAAAAAATGCTATTCTCATTGCTTACCCTGTTTACTGTTTACCTGGGCGCGTATGCCCAGGACCTGTACGTTTCTCCATCCGGAAGCGCATCCAATTCCGGTACATCTGTCTCAGCGCCAACTACACTGGCGAATGCACTGGCCACCGTTACCGCCGGAGGTACTATTTATATGCGTGGCGGCACATATAATTTAACCTCAACTGTTCTCATTGCCGAATCGAACAGCGGAACCGCATCGGCTACCAAAAAATTATTTGCTTATGGAAGCGAAGTGCCGGTTATCAGTTTTGCCGGAATGGCAGTTTCCACTTCAAACCGCGGTATCGTGCTGGATGGTAGTTACTGGCATTTCAGGGGCCTTATCATCGAAAGCGCCGGCGATAATGGCCTGCTGCTGTCGGGCGATAACAATACCATTGAAAGTTGTATTTTCAGAAGGAATGCCGATTCGGGTTTGCAGTTAAGCCGCTACAATACTTCCTACAA
>CBIHPC010000416.1:0-4816 GCA_966211305.1 uncultured Niastella sp. | reverse complement strand
TAAATGCAGTTCTACCAGTTTGCGCACAAAACGCAGTTTTTCATTTTGCGGCAGCTTCAATCTGGCAAACAGTTTCGGCACCATTCTGCCCCCTACCACTTCATGTCCATGGAACGTCCAGCCGTGGCCTTTTTCAAATTTCTTTGTTGGCGGTTTACCAATATCGTGCAGCAAAGCTGCCCAACGCAACCACAGGTCGCTGGTATGGCGGCAGATGTTATCAACCACCTGCAGGGTATGATAAAAATTATCTTTATGGCCCAGCCCGTCGATGTATTCGGCGCCGGCGAGGTCAACCATTTGCGGGAAAATAATATGCAGCAAACCGCTTTGATAAAGCAGGTCGAAACCAACGGATGGCTTTGGGCTCAACAATATTTTATTCAGTTCTTCGGTGATGCGTTCCTGCGATATGATGCGGATGCGTTCTGCATGGTCCCTGATGCTCTGGAACGTAGCCGGTGCAATGGTAAAGTTCAATTGCGATGCAAACCTGATGGCACGCATCATTCGCAATGGATCGTCACTGAATGTGGTTCCGGGATCGAGCGGTGTTTGAATGATCTTTTTCTCCAGGTCATGCAGGCCGTTGAAAGGATCTATCAGCCTGCCATAGTCTTCAGTATTCAAAGAAATGGCCATGGCGTTGATAGTAAAATCCCTTCTGTCCTGATCGTCTTTTAACGTACCCGGTACCACATCGGGGTTGCGGCTGTGATAGCGGTAACTTTCTTTACGCGCGCCAACGAACTCAATTTCAAGCGTTGACTTTTCCTGGGTTTGCGTTAGCGCTTCATCCGGGTCGCCATCAGTGATGATAAGCGTTGCAGGAACGGTTTCCTGTTCACCATTCTCTACACCGGTAATATGTTTATGATCTACCCCGCCCTGTTCTTCATCATAAAAGTGTTTCAGTTTTATCTGGGCGGTGCCGTAGGTCTTGAAGAAGGAAACGGAAGGTTTTGGCTGGAAGCGTTCTGCCACTTTATGCGCCAGTTGAATACCATCGCCCACACAAACAATATCGGCGTCTTTTGTTGCACGGCCCAATAATTTATCGCGCACAAAACCGCCGATCACATATGCGGGCACACCCAGTTCTTCGGCAGCATGAGCGATCTTTTTAAAAACAAACAGTTCCTTTTCGTTGCACTTTATATCCATCAAAGTTTCCTTATTGCAAATGTATAATTTTGTTACCGGTTGCCGGTTGCCGGGTCGTGAAACGGCCTTTATCAACCTGCCGCACGTGTGCCCCTTGTCAACATGTTAACTCGTCAACCTGTCAACTATCCCCCAACTTATCAACCAACTGCTCATTCGAAATCCCATATGCACATTTAAAATGTCCTAACGGGCACGCGGGCCTGCCATGTAACCCGCAGGGCCGGCAGGCCAGCGGCTCCCGGATCTCCACAATAAAGCATTTATCCGATAACGGTCCAAACCCGAATGAAGGCAGTGTAGAACAATACACGGCCGTTACCGGCGCATTGACCGATGAGGCAAAATGCATGGGCGCCGAATCATTCACGTAATTCATAACGGCTTCTTTCATCAGCGCCGCCGATTGTAAAAAGCTCAGTTTGCCGCACAGGTTCACCACAGTGGCGGTTATTCCGCCGGCGCGAATTTCTTCGGCAAGGGGCACATCATTGGGCGCACCCAGTAAATAAACGGTATAGTTAGCCGGTATTTCTTTGGCGAATGCGATCCATTTATCTTTCGGGAATTGTTTGGTGAACCACACCGATGCCGGTGAAATGGTGATATACGGATATTTCTTATACCCCTGTACGGCGGCCATATCCTGCGCTGAAGGATACAGGTGCGGGTTCATCACCACATCGTTCGTAAAGGCGCGAATCAGCTCATTGTTGCGGTCAACCTCGTGTATGGGGTGCTGCACATCGCTGATAACATGTTTTATTTTTTTGCTGAACGCCCAGCTGAAGGGATTTTTATCGAACCCGATGGTTTCGCGGGCGCCCGAAAATGCGGTTAGTATACCGGTGGCGGCAAAACGCTGTACATTTATCACTTTATCGTACCGGCGTTTCCTGATCAGTCTCAACATCTTCCACAGGTTGGTGAGTTTGCCGTTCTTTTTGTCCCAGATAAGCACTTCGTTCAGGTACGGATGATTATGCAGCAACCCTTCATTGCCTTTTCTTACCAGAAAATCAATTTGCGCATCTGGGAAATGGCGATGCAGTTTTTCCACAATGCCTGTTGCCAGCACCACATCGCCGATAAAGGCGGTTTGTATAACGAGAAACTTCATTTACTTGTTTATGGTTTTTGGTTTATTGTTTATGGTTGCCCAGATGTTCCGGGTCTCGCAATTTGTTTTGAGCTTCGCGCTAAACGAACAATAAACCATAAACTATAAACTATAAACTGATTTTATTCTCTGATAGTAGTGACACTCCCATCCCTATTCCACTTAATAATGGATGATGCCGCATGCGGCGTCGTGTCTTTTTGCCGGTGTTGAACAATATAGTCGACCCCCTGCCAGATGGCCGGCATAATTTCGCCAAACGTCGCCGGTGAAGGATCGCCCGATAAATTGGCCGATGTAGATACGATCGGTTTACGAAACCTTTTGATCAGGTGTTTGCAGAAAGTATCTTTTACGATGCGGATGGCAACCGAACCGTCGGAGCTGATCACATTATCGGCCAGCCCTATGGCGCCGTCATAGATCACCGTGGTAGGTTTTTTAGCCCTGGCAAGGTGATCGAACACCTGCAGGTCGATATTGGCCACATACTGCATCAGCTCTTTTTCATCGGCCAGCAGAATGATCATACTTTTTGAATCGGGCCGCTGTTTCAGATTGTAAATGCGGCTCACGGCAGCAGCATTGGTAGCATCGCAGCCAATGCCCCAGATGGTATCCGTGGGGTAAAGGATCAGTCCCCCACCCTGTAATACCTTTAAACAATGATCTATATCGTGCGAAAAATCCATGGTGCAAATGTAGGGTCAAAATTTTAATACCACCAGCCTGCGAACTTCTTTGTCGTAATAGGCATAATAGTACTGGCCATTGGTCACGAAGATGTTTTCCAGCTCCGATGGTATATGCAGGTTAGCAGTATACCGCTCTATACGTTCACTGGTCGAACTCACCGGCTCTCCCGGCAGGTGCGAAAAGTCGGCATTCAGCAACACTTTAAAGTGCATCGACTTAACCCAGGTTTCGCGGTGAATGCTGCCGTTTGTATAGGTTGGCGAACCGATATACCGCGAGCCCATCGATGCGGGCCGGCCAGTGAAACCATCATTATTGTAGCTCCCCGGCGTTTGCGTTGTCAATATCCTTTTGGCATACGAGCCTACCACCACCTCTATCTGGTCGTTGCCATAGGGCCTGGCCATGATCACCGCAGAGTCTTTGATCATTTTGCGCAGCAGCTGCCTGGTTTTTTCCCTGTTGCGTACACCTGTTTGTCCCCCAAGCCTTTCTTCATCTACAATGGGCGTATTGCGCCAGGTAATGTCTTCATCACTTACAGCAGAATATGATTTATTGATGGCGCCGCTCCACGGATCAGCTATCTGCACCTGCAAACTATCATTGGTGGCCCGCACGTAGTACAGTTTATTGCGGAACAGGAATGAGTTGTCGGAATACGAAACATTTTTTGATGCGGCCTTTCCCGGGTTATGACTGATTACCCGTGAACTTACTTTTTGCTGTTTGAGATCGTAGCTGATGATACGGGTTGAATCGATGTGATTGTTCATCACCAGCAATACCGATTCATTGCTCAGGTATAATTTATTCCTCTTTACAAGATTTTGAAGGTTGAGATCGCCATCCTGTTCTATCTTCGTTATCTGTACGTTGCGGGTTAGAAAACCGGGCGTCGTCAATTCTTTCCACTGCTCATCGGAAAACTGGTAACGCAATGGCGTACCGGCCTGCTCATTTGAAAAATTATATACGATCAGCTCATTTCTTTTATTACTGGCGGTCACATACAGAAAATGATTGCCTGCGCTGATATGGGTTACTGTTTTTTCCTTTTCAGGATCGAATGGAATAATGTTCTCCCTTATTTCTTGGGTGATCACATTCAGGGCCCGGCAGTGCAGTTCGTCTTTCCCCGTTTGTTCGGTAAACATGTATACCGAAGAGTCACGCATAAAGCCGCCCAGCAATTTGGTTTCGGACTGGCGGGGCAAACTGAACTGCCGCATCAGCTTTAACGGACCGGTAAAAACAAATGCCCTGATGCTATCACTGCTCAATAAAAATGTGCAGCTGCTCTGGCGTGTTCTGTTCAGAATGGTATGTAATTCGAGTTTTTTGCCGTACCAGCCTATGTTCTCTACATATTGCCTGTTTTGGGCCAATATACTGTTGGAAATTAGAAGAAGCGCGATCAGGAAAAGGGCACAGGGAATTTTACGCATAGTTTTACAATATGAAAGCGCTAAAAATAGCAAAAGGTTTACAGCGGCCAAAACGGTTGCAATATTATAGTTTTTACCGGCATTTGCCTTAATTATAGGGCCGGGGGCAAAACCGGTCATGTTTTTATAACAGATTTATGATCTGTACTGTATGTTTGCAAAAAATTAAAGAAATGCAAGATCTGATACTCGAAGCCTGGAGCAACCGCGAGTTATTAAAAGAAAAAAAATATACCGACGCGGTAAAAGCTGTAATTGAAGAAGTGGATAAAGGCCGTTTGCGCGTGGCTGCGCCTGTCGATGGCAAATGGACGGTGAACGAGTGGGTAAAACAGGCTATTTTGATGTATTTCGGCATCCAGCAAATGCAAACCTGGAACCTGGAGCC
>CBIHPC010000415.1:0-4846 GCA_966211305.1 uncultured Niastella sp. | reverse complement strand
GGGCAATGCGCGTTTTAGTTTGGGCGCCTCCAGCAGGGTAGTGGGGTCTTTGGTTACAATGTTCTCTATAAGACAATACTTATAGAACGAACGAATGCCCGAAATAATGCGGGCCTGTGAAGTGGGCGTCATACCCAGTTCATTTACCCAGCGAATGAACTGTTGCAGATCGGGCAGGGTAACATTGGCCGGACTTTGCACATTGTTCTTTTCCTGCAGGAACTGGGTCAGCTTGTCAATGTCGCGCAGGTATGCCTCCACCGAGTTATCGGAAAGCGATCTCTCCAGTTGCAGAAAAGCCTTAAATCCTTTTTTATAGGGGTCCCACATAGTGTATGGTTGATGCTAAATAAGGTTATGCCAACAACGCTGTTAACCGTAACAAAATTTGCTATATTCGTTGCTCAAAAATAACGCATCCACCTTATTGGCCACTTTTTAAATCAACTGTCCCCATGCTGCTTAGCTTAAGTAAGATGAAGAAAAAGATGCTCCTTAACCGGTCTCTTTTCAGAAGGTTCCTTACCAAACTGGAGAAGGAGCCGCCCCGCGGGCTCGATAACCTGGCGGTAAAGACCGATAAGCTGGTATGGGCAGAAACAGATTGCCTGGCTTGCGCCAACTGCTGCAAGACCATGACGCCTACATTCACCAATACCGATATCAAACGCATTTCGGCCCATCTTAACATGACTGAGGACGCGTTTAAAAAGAAATGGTTGAAGAAAGACCGCGCCGGTGACTGGATCAATACCCGCCAGCCATGCCAGTTCCTTAACCTCAGGGATAATAAGTGTTCAATTTATGAAGTGCGGCCCAAAGACTGTTCGGGCTTCCCTCACCACACCCGCCGCCACATGGTCGACTATATGCACGTGTTCAAACAGAACATTGAGTATTGTCCGGCTACCTTCAGGCTCGTTGAACGCATGATAGAAGGCTCCGCCGGCGGTAAAGCGGAAGTAGTGGTTACGAAACTGAAAGAAGAAGGAAAAATTCACAAGGCGAAAAGCTAAACACTGCTGAACATTTGCTGAAACTTTCAGCACCTCATAAATAAACATCCTCAATAAAAAAGAATTCAACCGGCTGCCCCGGCAGCATGGTGATGGATAGTATATTCAACTGCACCTGCCGCCATTGCGGGTTTTTGCTCATATATGCCCTGGCGCTGTGAAGCATATTGTTTATTTTCTTTTTTGAAACGCTTTCTTCGGGATGGCCGAACTGCAGGCTGCACCTGGTTTTTACTTCTATTATGTGCAGCAGATCATCGCGGGAAGCAATAACATCGATCTCGTACCGCGCATAACGCCAGTTGCGATGTAAAATGGTGAAACGCTGTTGTTGCAGATAATCAACAGCCATGTCTTCCCCTTTTTTACCGGTATCATGATGCTGATAGCTCATTGCATTTTTGTATCATTGCAAATTACTGAAGATCTATGGCGAACAATACTAAAATATTCAAATTACAAGGCAAGGTTCAACATTATACCTGGGGTGGAACGGATTTTATTCCGGCCCTGTTGCATTTGCCCAACAACGATAAAAAACCTTTTGCCGAATACTGGATGGGTGCGCATGATAACGTGCCATCGGAAGTTGTGCTGCCTGACGGTAGCCTGCAACCGCTGAATGCGTTTGTTAAACAGGATGCGGCCAGTGTATTGGGAAAAGCGGTTAATGAGCGTTTTGGCCGACTGCCTTATTTGTTCAAGGTGCTCGATGTAAAAGATATGTTATCGATACAGGTGCACCCTACCAAACAGGCGGCAGTATCGGCTTTTGATGCGGAGAACAGGAAGGGCACGCCGCTGAACGCGCCCAATCGTAATTATAAAGACGATAACCATAAGCCGGAGCTAATGCTTGCATTGAGCGATTTCTGGCTGCTGCATGGTTTTAAAGCGCCACAGGCCCTGGTGACCATCCTGATGCAAACACCCGAACTGCAGTTCCTGGTGCCGGTATTTGACGGTAAGAACTATCATGCGTTGTATGAAATGGTAATGACCATGGATCAGCATGAAGTGGACGAGCACCTGCGACCATTGCTCGATCGCATTGTTCCCCTGTATGAAAAAGGATTTTTAAACCGGAGCCAGGAAGATTTCTGGGCGGCGCGCGCTGCTAAAACTTTTTGCGAACCCAATAAAATCGATCGCGGGATCTTCTCCATATACCTGTTCAACCTGGTGAACCTGAAGCCTGGTGAAGCCATTTTTCAGGATGCCGGTATTCCGCATGCCTACCTCGAAGGGCAGAACATGGAGCTGATGGCCAATAGCGATAATGTATTGCGGGGCGGGCTAACCAATAAATACATCGATGTGCCGGAACTTATGCATCATACGAAGTTTGAACCGGTTATTCCCGATGTGTTAAAAGGCACCGATGGACCGGTTATTGGCGAAACCATATTTCCAACGCCGGCTGCCGATTTCGAACTGCACCGGCTTACGTTGAAGGCGGGTTCGCCCGTAACGCTCACAGCTGCTACCGCTGAAATATTGTTTGTGTACGAAGGGGCGGTATCGGCCAGTGATGGCAGTAATGAAATTGCGCTGGGTAAGGGCGAAACCCTGCTGGCAACGGCCGGCGCTTCGTATGAGTTATACCCATCGCAAAATACGGTGGTGTTCAGCGCTACGGTACCGCATTGATGTAAGGAGGTGTGTCGCGGTTACTTTCGGCAATTCAGGAAAATATGTTACACCTTGCAGGTCTTGCAATGTTTTTATTTTAAATTAACTTTGTTATTATTCTACAGATATGAAAATAAACAAATCAATCATCTGGTCGCTGATAGTAATGGTAGTAGTGGCCGCTTTGTACCGCGTTATTCCCGGCCGTCCATTTGGGTTTGAACCGCAGCTGGCGCTGGCCCTGTTCAGCGGCGCCATCATAAAGGATAAAAAAGTGGCTTTTGTGTTGCCGCTGGTTTCCATGTTCATTTCCGACCTTTTGTACCAGGTTTTATACAATGCCGGTTTGTCGTCCATTTACGGTTTTTATCCCGATCAATGGATCAATTACCTGTTATACGCTTCTGTGGTGATGTTTGGCTTTTTGATCAAGAAAGTGCGGGTACTGAATGTGCTGCTGGTTTCACTGGCCGCACCTACTTATTTCTTCCTCGTGAGCAATTTCCTTACCTGGGCGGGTGTAGGCGGGTACGATATGTATCCTAAAAACGGAACCGGGTTAATAACCTGTTATGTGGCCGGTTTACCTTTCTACTATAATGGTTTAATAAGTTGCGTGCTGTTCAGCGCCGCACTGTTCGGTGGCTGGTACCTCATCAACCGCCGGGTTCAAAAGCCGGTTATTGCCGCTTAGATGTAAAACCTCTCTAAAATATTACAAGCCATCCCGTTATGCACGGGGTGGTTTTGTTTTTTATGGGGTTTGTCTTTTTTCAAGCCAAATCATAAGCGCACGTAGCTTCAACCGCTTTTAACAGCCGGTTCATGCCTGCCTCGTACCAGCTTCGTATCAGCTTCGCCTTTATTTCGTTCTTAAACCTCGGGTGTTTAGTTGATGCTTCGTGTATGTTTCGTACCTTATAAAAAAACGGGATATATACGAGACATGTACGAGACATGTACGAAATAAATACGGAAGGTTCCCGAATATGGTGCGAAGCAGGTATTGCCCGGGTGAGGGCCCGGGTGCAATGAGTTAAGTACTACATGACGGGCTTACAGGTCTTCTTTCCCAAAACCTACATCTTCCTGCAGGTTACCGCCATCGGCGGCGGCGGTGGCCAGTTGATCGCAGCGGTTATTGAACGGGTTGTCGGCATGGCCTTTTACCCAAACGAACTTAAGTTGATGTTTCTGCATCAACCTGTAAAAGCGGGTCCAGAGGTCTTTATTTTTTTTTCCTCCTTTAAAATCTGTTTTGATCCAGTTATTCAGCCAGCCTTCCATAACGGCTTTAACCACGTACTGGCTGTCGGAGTAGATAGTGATCTTCAGTCCTTCGCGGTTGAGGGCTTCCAGCGCGGCTATCACCGCCATCAATTCCATGCGGTTATTGGTTGTGCGGCGAAAACCGGCCGATAGCTCTTTACGGCTGCCGCCCCATTGCAAAATGGCGCCATAGCCTCCGGGGCCCGGGTTGCCGCGCGACGCACCATCAGTATATATAACGAGTTCTTTGTTCGCAGTAGTAGCCAAAATGAATACAGATTATTGGTTCAGCCGGCAAGATACTATACCTGAATGACACCCGTATTAAAAGGTGGAAGATCGGGATTGTTATTGGCTGCCGTCAAACTCTCAGAAATGATCTGTCTTGTTTGTGCCGGATCAATGATGGCATCAACCCATAAGCGTGCTGCTGCATAATAAGGTGTTGTTTGTTTTTCATACCGGCCTTTTATATCGTTCAACAACTTTTGTTCTTCTTCGGGCGATACTTCGCTGCCTTTGGCCTTCATGGCGCTTACCTGGATCTGTAAAAGTGTTTTGGCCGCCTGTTCGCCACCCATAACGGCGATCTTTGCACTGGGCCAGGCATAAATAAAACGCGGATCATATGCCTTACCGCACATAGCGTAATTACCGGCGCCGTAGGAATTGCCTATAATGACGGTGATCTTTGGCACTACCGAATTGGCCACGGCATTCACCATTTTAGCGCCATCTTTTATTATGCCTGCATGTTCACTGCGCGAGCCCACCATAAAACCGGTAACATCCTGCAGGAACACCAGCGGAATTTTCTTTTGATTGCAGTTCATGATAAAGCGGGCAGCTTTATCGGCGCTGTCGTTATAAATAACGCCGCCCATTTGCATTTCGCCTTTGGCGCTTTTTACCATGGTGCGTTGATTGGC
>CBIHPC010000414.1:0-4866 GCA_966211305.1 uncultured Niastella sp. | reverse complement strand
CTGGTTTTAAAAGAAAGCCAGCAACGGGTACAGGCCATGAGCTTTATTCACCAGCGACTGTACAAGACCGATGCACTCACCGCCGTAAATATGAAAGAATATTTGACCGATCTGGCAGAATCGCTGGTATCGTCGTATGGTTATAACCGCCATGATTTTGATCTTCAGATCGCAGTAGATAAAGAAATGCTCGATATAGACAGGGCATTACCTATAGGGCTTATCATAAATGAACTGGTAACCAATTCGTTGAAATACGCCTATAAGAATACAAACCGCCCTTCTCTTAGCATAACCCTCAAAGAAGAAGAGGCGACGCTGGTTTGTTCCATTAAAGACAACGGCATTGGTATTGACGAACAGCAATGGAAACAAAAGAAGAATTCGTTTGGCAAACAGCTGATCACCGCATTATGTAAACAGCTAAGGGCACAGCACTCACTGGCTGTAAACGAGGGCACACAATTCACGATAACAATCCCAAAAATTGCCGCATAACAATTATGCCTGCAGAAAAAATAAACATACTAATAGTAGAGGACGAAAGCATCGTAGCGCTCGATCTTGCCAATGGCCTCGAGCGCGATGGGTATAACATAACCGGCATTGCCGATAATGCCGAAGAAGCGCAACAATTGTTCAATGACAATGAAGTTGATATTGTGTTGATGGATGTGAACATTATCGGCGAAAAAGATGGCATCGATACCGCCATTGAGATCCTGAAACATAAAGCCGTACCCATCATTTATCTTACCGCATTTACCGATACCGCCACTATCGACCGCATAAAACAAACGCATCCTTCGGCATTTTTATCAAAACCTTATAACCTCACCAACGTACGCATAGCCATTGACCTTGCCGTAAACAATTTTGCCGTTTCGCGCGAACAACAAACTACCGGCAAGATCATACCGCTTGATAAAGACAGTAACCGGAACACAGGCTCCCCTGAACGCGAAATGATCCTTCGCATGAACGATCATATTTTTGTAAAAAGCAATTATGCATTTGTAAAGTTAAAGCTGTGCGAATTGTTATATGTTGAGGCGGAAAACAACTACGTGTCTATTATCACAACCGATAAAAAGTTCCTGTTGCGCCTTTCGCTGAACCAGTTGCTCGACAAGATCAATTATAAACCGCTGGTGCGCATCCATCGCTCCTATGCGGTAAACATCAATACCATTCAATCTTTTAACGAACAGGAAGTTGAAATAAACCAGCAGCACCTGCCCATTGGAAGAAATTATAAGGAAGAGTTCCTGAAACACTTCGACTTCAGATAGCCTACCCTGCCACACCGCACATTCACATACAAATTCCGGTCATTTACATACAAACAGGCGCACTATGCCGGTTTGAACCGTAGTTTAGCACCCGTTATAAAAACAAGGTAGTCAAAAAAGGAAAAGGCAATATAAAACGGGGTTTATTAGTCCTTTGTACCAGGAGTTCTGATTTGTAAACAGGTGTTCTAAAAAAGGTGGTTCCAATGGTGATACCCTATAAACCCGGTCGGTGTATCACCGATGAAAAAAAGCAGGTGGCAATTTTTTGCCGCCTGCATTTATTTTATAACCTTAATAAAACGGACCACTTTTTTAGTGTGACCCGCCTATTGTATGTCCTTATTGCCTTGTTGCCTTTTACTAATAATCATATTCCCTTCTGAACATATTCATTCTTAAACCGGCAGTAATAACAGATGTATTTCTGTTGCCTGGTTCGGCCATACCCGGTTTAAAGTTCCTGATCAAGGCAGAAGCTTCGAGGAACAGGTTCTCCTTTACTTCATATGATACCAGCAGTTGGGCATTTACACCTGTTGACCGCGGACCGCTTGGCAACGTAAAACCATAATCGCCGGAGCGGGAGGTATTCACCTTAAATACATTTGACCCGTAATTGGTGCTGGCTGTTGTATCAACACCCTGTTTCCATACAATAAGCCGGCCTGAGGCGGTCCATTTGGGATGCGGCTGATATCTTATGATACCAATGACCTCTACAAAATTGGCGCCAAGCGGATGCGCCATTGGCTGATTGTAATGGGTGTAATTGGCGAGGCTGTCATAATGCGAATACGTGAAAGGCCGCACCAGGTTCACTTCACCCTGCAGATCGAGGTTCTTCACGCTAAATGCATTGATGTATTTACCGCCCACCTGTATACCGAATTTATTGGCCCACCAGCCTTTGCCCGATCTCATTTCACTCACCTTCAATTCGTCGAGCAACAGTTGTCCATATAACTGCAGGCGCTTCGCAATATTTGCCTTAAGATCGATGCCCACAAAAGCGTTATCAGCGCTACCGTTTTGCTGTTCGGCCAAACGCAGGAAGATAACGGGGTTCAGGTAACTGAATTCAAAATGATTTCTGCGGTCAAACACTACGGCTTCAAAAATGCCTACGTTCAGCCATTTGGTAACATCCATGCTTAAATGATGCATGGCGGCATACTTTTTATCAAGTAACTTATCGCCTGCATTTATCTGAATGGTTTGCGGCGTTAACTCGGTGAACAGGTTCATGTAGTTGAACTTCCAGATGCGGGTATTGATCTTGAGGAATAAATAACTGTTACTGAAATCGCTCAGGAACAAACTGCGGTAGCCGTTACCGATGAAATTCTTATCGTACCCGAATTGAAAATCGAAATATTTGGCGGCAGTGAAGTTGATTGAACCACGGGCATCTATATAATCGGTAGCCGTTGTTTTGAAGGATTTATAAAATCCATAACCAGGCACGGCGTTATAGTCAATAATTCTTTCCTGTACAAAAAGCGGAGCGCGTTCCTGGTTATCGGTTATATAGGCGGAAAATCCAACCTTTTTGGCAATGAGACCGCGCACCATCAGTCCTTTTGTATTTAAAAACAACTGGTCATCTGAATGTTCGTCGCTTTCAACAGAAAGCTGTTGCTGCAGCACGGGATTAACAGTGAAGAAAAAATCCTTTGTATTTACTTCCAGCAAATTAGCCTTTGTTTTATAGATAGTGTTCCAGATACTTTTTTTGCTGTAAAAATCGCTGGTATCGGTACCGGTCACCCACTCTGAATTATTCATCAGTAAACTCCGCAGGTTATATTCATCGACCCGCGACAGTAAATTGCCGCCGGCTTTTTGTATTGAATCAGCAGTTTCTGCAATACGTACCGCTACTTTCCGGCTGAACGGTTTTACAGTGGTCAGGTTGAGATCATCATTCTTTTGCAGTAAAATTTCCAGCCGGTTCAGCAGGGCCTGATGTTTGCTGCCCTGCGGTAAATACGTCGACTGCGCCAGTAACCCGTACGGAATTAATAAAAACAATAAGGGGACAACGGTTTTTATAATATATTGCATGGCCAGTATTTAAAAATATTATTTTTTCAAGATATGCAAAATTACCTGATAAAAAATATAATGGTCGTGAATGAAGGCGTTACGGCCGTGAAGGATGTGCTGATAAAGAACGGCCGCATTGAAAAGATAGATCGTAGCATTCAACCAGATATATTAGTTACTGAAATTAATGGCGAAGGTCTGCATTTATTACCCGGCGCCATCGACGACCAGGTTCACTTTCGCGAGCCCGGCCTCACCCACAAAGCTACCATTTATACTGAATCAAAAGCAGCGGTAGCCGGCGGCGTTACCTCGTTTATGGAAATGCCCAACACCATGCCCCCGGTATTTACCCAGGAACTGCTCGAAGATAAGTACACCATTGCATCAAACAGCGCACTGGCCAATTATTCGTTTTACATGGGTACAAGCAATGAGAATGCCGGAGAGGCCCTGAAAACAAACAAACGTAAAAACGAAATTGCCGGTATCAAGATCTTCATGGGCTCATCGACCGGCGGGTTACTGGTCGACAACTACCTTACGCTCGATAAGATATTCCAGGAAAGCGAGGTGCTTATTGCCACGCATTGCGAAGACGAGAAGATCATCAGGACCAATTTTGAAAGAATAAAAAAAGAAAAAGGCGTACTGGAACCATCAGACCATCCGTTGATCCGCGATGAGCACGGTTGTTTTGAAAGTTCCCTGGCAGCCATACAATTTGCCCAGAAGTATAATACCCGCCTGCACATCCTGCACATAAGCACGGAAAAAGAGCTGGCCCTTTTCTCGAACATGAAACCGCTGGGCCAGAAAAATATTACCGCCGAGGTATGCGTACACCACCTGCATTTTACCAGCAATGATTACAGCCGCCTGGGCAACCTGGTAAAGTGCAATCCTGCCATTAAAGCGCCTCATAACCGCGACGCATTGTGGCAGGCCCTGCTCGATGACAGACTGGATGTGATCGCCACAGATCACGCGCCCCATACGCTCGAAGAAAAAGGCGTTACAAGGAATGCAGCCGGTTTGCTTACACTCCCGGCCAATACCGACGGCTCATATGAAAGATCACATGCCGGACTGCCGCTTGTTCAACACAGCCTGCTGCTGATGTTGCACTATGTAAAAGAAGGTCGTATCACCATTGAAAAAGTGGTAGAAAAAATGAGCCATGCAGTGGCCACCTGCTACCAGATAGCCGATCGCGGCTATATAAGGGAAGGTTATAAGGCCGATCTGGTGATCGTTGACATGAACGCAACTACCACAGCCACAAAAGAAAACATATTGTATAAATGCGGCTGGAGCCCGCTGGAGCAGTTCACGTTCCCGGCGGCGATTACACACACTTTTGTGAACGGAAACCTGGTTTATGGAAACGGGCATTGGAATGAATCTAATAAGGGAGAGCGATTATTATTTAATCGGTAACTTACGAAACCAATAGCGCAATATCCATGGAACTGGACAATACCACGTATAACGATCTGTCTGTATTTCAGCATGAGGAAGAATT
>CBIHPC010000413.1:0-4892 GCA_966211305.1 uncultured Niastella sp. | reverse complement strand
GAAAATCGCCCCGCAGGTCATGCCCTCAAAGCTATTGCATAGACCTTGTTTAACTAGGTCAAAAATATTGTAAGGATCTTTAAATAAATAATTTTTTAGACAACCAGCGCTATTTTAACAAATAAGTGATCTCAAATTCCTGTTTTTCAATACTTATTTTGTGTAAATAAGACACTTTAAGTCGGGATTTTTACTCCACTCAATCGATTGCAGCACCATCCTGTACTTACCTGCCCCGTTCCGGCGGTGGAACAATAAAAAAGGGCAGACATCTTTTTCAGACATCTGCCCCGTAATTTTAGTTCAGCAGGTAATTACTTCTCAACCGTTACAGTAACCGATGCGGCCAGTTTACCGCCATATGAACGATGAATACCATCGGCATACTGCATGGTGATCTTATGTTCGCCAGGCGCTAGTTGCAGCTCGGCTTCTTTTTGTGCATTACCAAAGTGCAGGTGCGCTGAATCTTTAGGCACTACTTCGCCCATAGGAAATGACTCACCCGCATCGATAAGAATATGATGGTGGCCGGAAGCCTGCCTGATAATACCTGCAGAATCCAGTGCAATGCCCGATACACCCATTTGTACCTTGAAAGGAGATTTAATTTTCTGGCCGTTCTTCAGGTTAACAAAAAACACTTTAGCGCCTTCAGGAATAGCAGGCATTGGAGTTACAGCCGTAGCAGAATCAACCATATGGTGGTGATCAGCGGCATTTGAATCAGCGGCAACCGTTGCAGTGGTATCGTTATTTGTTCCTTCATTAGTGGCGCTGTCGTTACATGCCATTAAGCCCAAAAACAAAAAAGGAATAAGATCAATTTTACGCATAGCCTATTTTTGATGTGATTAAATGAATATGAATCCGCGCAAATTTAAAGGTATATGCCCGATAATGCCTTAATCGCCGGTTAATTAACAATCAGGAAGTTAGTGGGGCGGATTACCGGGTACCGGTTGCAGGTTGCCCGATCAATTGCCACCAGTTATAAAATTAACGGCCCGGAAACCGGAAACTGGCAACTGAAGATAGAATTTCACCATTGGCGATTCACGCCTGAACACTATCCAGTACCTCAAGTATGAGCCCTGCCGCTTTCTTTATCTCCTTTTCAGAAATAGTAAGCGGCGGAGCAATGCGTAAACATTCGGGGGCAAACAGGAACCAGTCGGTAAGCAATCCGTGCCGGAGGCAGCCATCTATTACTTTTTTATTGATATCGAAATTCCCGAACTCAATGGCCATCAGCAATCCGTTAGCCCGAATGGCCTTTATCAGCGGATGTTGCAGCAGTTCTTTGAATAAAGCGGTTTTGCCCGGTACCTGGTTTACGATCCCCTCTTTCAGCAGCACCTTAAAGGCAGCCAGTCCGGCAGCGCAACAAACCGGGTGCCCCCCAAAGGTGGTAATATGTCCCAGCACCGGGTTTTCGGTAAGTACCTGCATTATTTTTTGATCGGCTACAAAAGCGCCGAGGGGCATTCCGCCGCCAAGGGCCTTGCCCAGTAAAACAATATCGGGCACTACATTGAACTGTTCAAACCCCCATAACGTGCCGGTTCGGCCAAAACCGGTTTGTATTTCATCGAGAATGAGTAAGGTTCCGGTTTCAGTACATTTATCCCGGAGGGCTTTCATCCATTGGGCAGAAGGCGCCACCACACCCCGCTCGGCCTGTACGGTTTCGGCAAACACACAAGCCGTTTGGGCGTTGATCTCCTGCAGGGATTCCATTGAATCATATTCGAGGTGCAGCACATCGGGTAACAGCGGGCGAAAGGCATTGCGCCAGTATTCGTCGCCCATAATGCTCAGCGCACCCTGGGTAGAACCGTGATAACTCTTGTTGAAGGCAATGATGCGGGTACGGCTGGTGAACCGTTTTGCCAGTTTCATGGCCCCTTCGGTAGCTTCGGCGCCGGAATTGGTGAAATACACCGAATTCAGGCTGGCGGGCAACTGGTCGGTAAGCCATTTGGCATATTGCACCTGGGGCGTTTCAACCATTTCGCCATACACCAGGAGATGCATGTAGTCATCTACCTGTTTTTTTATGGCTTTTACCACTTTGGGGTGGCGGTGGCCGATATTGCATACGCTGATGCCGGCAATCAGATCGAGGTATTTTTTACCGGCGGCATCGCGCAAAATACTCCCCTTTGCTTTCACAATATCAAGCGCCAATGGGGCCGGGGAGGTTTGGGCCACATGCCGCAGAAAAAGTTCGCGTTTATTCATAAGCAGCGCAAAGGTAGTTGACAAGTTGACAAGTTGGCGAGTTAACAAGGCAAAGACGCCGGTTACCAGGCGCCGGACAGCCCGTTACAGGTTAAAGGTTTCATTTGACGGGCGCTAAACCGATCGCGGGGTTAACAAAGACCGGCCCTTGTAACCTGAAACTTATTCAGGATATTTGCTGCAGGGACCGCAAACCACAAACTACAAACCATAAACTATAAACAGCCATGCCAGTGATCTTACATGTTGAAGGGGTTTACCCCAAGTTTGGAAGTAATTGCTTTATTGCCCCCAATGCTACCATCGTTGGCGATGTGGTTATGGGTGATGACTGCAGCATTTGGTTCAATGCAGTGGTGCGGGGCGATGTGAACAGCATACGCATGGGAAATAAAGTAAATATTCAGGACGGGGCGGTTATCCATTGCACCTATAAACGAACTCAAACCATTATCGGCAACAATGTGTCTGTAGGGCACAATGCCATTATACATGGCTGTAATATCTCCGACAACGTACTGGTAGGCATGGGCGCCATTATTATGGACCGGGCGCAGATCGGCAGCAACTCCATCATTGCCGCCGGGGCCGTGGTACTGGAAGAAACCATCGTACCCCCGGGTACCATTTTTGCAGGCGTACCGGCTAAAAGGGTGAAAGACATCGCAGTTGAGCAAATAAATGGTGAAATTGACCGGATAGCCAACAATTACATAAAATACGCCGACTGGTTTCGTGATCAGGTAACCGAATAATTGGTTCTCCCTATTGCAATTATGGTATAATATTTCTAGATTTAAGGGCGTTTTATCCTTTGAAACCAGGTATATGAAATCAATTAGAATTTTGTTGTTTTCCGTGGCTTTGGCTACTTATATTTTAGGTGGAAGTTCGTGCCAGAGAAAGGGCTGTCCGAGTAATGGTAAAAATGTGGGCGCCGAGCGAATTTTGAGTGGAGAGAAAGTACCAAAGGCCAGGAAGTTCAGATCATAATACAACAAAAGCGAGCCCCTGCTATTCCGGTTGAACTTCGGTTCTACCGTATTTATAATACCCAAACCGTACTTTATGAGCCTTACGCTACGCACAGATTTCGGCTGTACCGAGGCGATCATTGACGACGACTGTGGGCTGAAACGCTTTTACGAAGTGGCCAACATTCTCCTTGACGATCTCAAGATCCGTTTTACAAACAAACAGGATGACTTCGACACGCTTACGTGGAACTTCACGTACAAAGGTCATTTGCTAACCCTGTATTACAACATTTACACAGGTATCTCAATTTATCCACTCAAGTTCAAGGAAGCCCCCCGCAAAGACAATGATGCGGTGATAGAAGTGGCAAAGTTTCTGGAAACCAAACTACTGGTGAATCAGAGCAAAAGGTACCTGGTATAATATCGAATGCTGAATGTTGAATTTCGAAGTGAAAACCAAACCGTGCCGCTATTTCGACATTCTACATTGAATATTCGATATTTCATATTCATCTCCTCCAATATCCTCCTGCCTTTAATTTCCAATATCCAATATTGAACATTCAATAGCGAAGTAAATGCCATGGTGCATTTCTACTTCGACATTCAACATTGGAAATTCAATATTCATTATTCAATAATTCCGTTCGTCTATCGACTCAAGAATATTGTAGTAGCTGACGTACCGGTCTTCATGTATTATCCCGTTGGCTACGGCTTCTTTTACAGCGCAGCCCGGTTCATTAATATGCAAGCAGTTATTGAACTGGCACGCGGTAATAAGCCGGGCCATTTCAGGATAATAATGCGACAGCTCCTGCCGGGTGATATCAACCAGCCCGAATTCGCGCATACCCGGGGTATCAATTACCTTACCGCCTGTTGACAGGGGCAGATCGAACATTTCGGCAAACGTGGTCGTATGCAATCCCTTGCCGCTCCACCCGCTTACATCCTGTGTTTTCAACTGCAGCTCAGGAAAGATAGTATTGATAAAAGAAGATTTGCCAACACCCGAATGCCCGCTCAGCAGGGTAGTTTTTCCTTCCAGTGCGTCTTTTACTTCCTGTACGCCTTCATTTGTTTTTACCGACATCAATATGGTACGGTAACCAATAGCTGCATACATCTCCTTCAGTTCGGCATATTTTTCCTGCTCTTTATTCCTATACAGATCGGCCTTGTTGAAAACAACGATAGCAGGCACATGATATGCCTCGCAGGTTACCAGGAACCTGTCGATAAAACCCTGTGAAGTTTTGGGCTCCCTGAGCGTTGCAAACAATAATGACTGATCGAGATTGGCGGCAACGATATGGTGGTGCTTTTTATGTGCCGGCGACTGCCGGTTTATATAATTGTGCCGCGGAAGAATTTCCGTTATCATGGCCGTATTGGCCGATTCGCTTTCCACTTCAATGATCACCTCATCGCCTACCGCAATAGGATTGGTTGAGGTGATATCATCTATCTTAAAAACACCTTTGATACGGGCGCTCATGGCCTTGCCCGTTTCTGTTTTAATATTGTACCAACTGCCCGTTGACCGGTAAACTATTGCTTTCATTCGGGCATAAAAGTACGGTATTCGCAGGATAGGTGAGGCAGACCTGTCAGGATCGCTTCGACCAACTAATAACGCCAGACCCGATGGCGAACCTTACAGGT
>CBIHPC010000412.1:0-4902 GCA_966211305.1 uncultured Niastella sp. | reverse complement strand
TCCACGAGGAAAATTCCTTTGGAACAATGGGGACCGTATTTAAGCGAACGCCAATGGGGAACAGTTAGGGAAGACTTTAGCTCGAACGGCGATGCCTGGAATTATTTTACCCACGACCAGGCCCGCTACCGCGCCTATCGCTGGGGTGAAGATGGAATAGCAGGGATCTCTGATTTCTTTCAGAACCTGTGTTTCGCCGTCACTGTATGGAATGGAAAGGACGCCATTTTGAAAGAAAGACTGTTTGGTCTCGGCAATTATGAAGGCAACCATGGTGAGGATGTAAAAGAACTGTATTACTACCTCGACAATTTGCCTACGCATTACTACATGGAGTATTTGTATAAATACCCGCAACAGAAATTTCCATACGACGAACTGTTGCAGGCCAACAGACAACGCTCCAGAACCGAGCCCGAATATGAAATCCTCGATACAGGCATTTTTAATAACAATGAATATTTCGATGTAAACGTTACCTACGCCAAACAAAACTCGCGCGACATTTGCATTCGGATAAATATTCATAACCATCATTCCAAATCGGCCGAGATAACGGTATTGCCTACGCTATGGTTTTACAATCGCTGGAGCCATGATGCATCGAAGAAAAAACCGGCCATTGCCTGGCGCGATAAAACATCGGTAAAAGCTACCCACCACCGCCTGGGCACATACTATTTATATTTTCAACCGCCGCGCGATTGCCTGTTCACCGAGAACGAAACCAATTTCGAGAAAGTGAACGGTAAACCCAATTTATCTCCTTTCACCAAAGATGCTTTTCACGAAGCCATTATCAAAGGAGAAAATATTGCGGCGCTGCGCCAGAAGAAATCGGGGACAAAGTTTGCGCCTGTTTATAAGTTGCGCATTCAGGGGGGCCGGTCAGAAAGTATTTATCTGCGCTTAAGCAACAAGATCATAGAAACGCCATTTCAGCATGGCTTCGAAGATATCTTTAAACTGCGCAAGGAAGAGGCCGACGCTTTTTATGCAAAAGTACTGGAGAATACAAAAACACCCGGGCTGGCCAAGATCTCACGCAGGGCCCTTGCCGGTCTGTTATGGAGCAAACAGTATTATCATTTCGATATAGAACGCTGGCTCACTACCAGCGACCAGATCTCACCGGTTAGTGCGGCCCGGCAAACGGGGCGCAACCACGATTGGAAGCACCTGAAGAACCAGGATATCATTTGCATGCCCGATAAATGGGAATATCCCTGGTATGCAGCATGGGACCTTGCGTTCCAGTGTATTCCAATGGCAATGGTTGACCCGGTTTTCGCCAAGCACCAGCTCACGCTGATCATGCGCGAATGGTATATGAAACCCGATGGGCAGCTGCCGGCTTATGAATGGAATTTCAGTGATGTTAACCCGCCCGTGCAGGCCTGGGCCGCTATGGAAGTGTACCGGATTGAAAAGAAACAAACGGGCAAGGGTGATATCCCATTTCTGAAACGCATTTTCCAAAAGCTCATCATCAATTTTACCTGGTGGATAAACCGGAAAGATTCCAATGGTAACAACATGTTCCAGGGCGGCTTCCTTGGCCTCGATAATATCGGGGTTTTCAACCGCAGCCATCTTGTGCATAATGATATGGAACTGGAGCAGGCCGACGGCACCAGCTGGATGGGGATGTATGCTTTGAATATGATGGATATGGCGCTTGAAATTGCCATGCACGACAATTCATTCGAAGATACGGCTACCAAATTCTTCGAGCACTTTGTAATGATTGCGGAAGCGTTGAACGAACAGGGCATGTGGAACCAGGAAGATAAATTCTTTTACGATACGCTGTCGATTGCCGGTTCAGAACCATTGCATTTACGCATTTTCTCAATAGTAGGGCTAACCTCGCTTTTTGCAGTATCAACCATCGAAAAGCGCATGTTGGATAAGCTCGATGATTTCAGAAAACGCATTACCTGGTTCGAGAACTACCGGAAGAAAAACAATAAGTTCTGGCCTAATGAAGAAAGAAGCGATGGCAAAACGATTCTGTTATCGCTGGTGCCAAAGGAAAGGGTGGTGTTCCTGCTGCAGCGCCTGCTCGATGAAACACAATTTCTATCAACCTGGGGTATACGCGCTTTATCGAAGTACCATGAGAAAAACCCTTTCTCGGTGAACATTCGTGGTATTGAATATAAGATCCAATATGAACCCGGCGATTCCACTTCCGATATGTTTGGGGGCAATTCAAACTGGCGCGGCCCGTTGTGGATGCCTATCAACTATATCATCATTCAATCGATTCGCCACTTTGGTGAGTTCTATGGTAATGAGCTGGAAGTTGAATGTCCAATAGGTTCAGGAAATAAGATGAACCTGGTACAGGTAGCCGAAGAATTGACACGGCGACTGATCACTTTATTTCAGCCAAACCAGCATGGCAAGCGGCCTGCACATGGCGCCTATAGCTGGTTCTATCAGCGTTCTGAAAATGCCGATCTCATTTTGTTCTATGAATATTTTCATGGCGAAACCGGTGCGGGGCTTGGCGCCAGCCACCAAACCGGCTGGACGGCACTGGTAGCTGAACTGGTGTACTCGCTAACCGAAAAGCAATACTTCACTGACGAACCGCCACCGGAGGAAAAAAAATAACCGGCATTATATACACTGATACCCGGATGGTCTGCACTATTGCAATCACATCCAGACAGACTATCCGGGATCATTAACTGATTGTCTTCACCTGCAAAATTCCCATCCCGCTGCTTTCCTGTAATTCCCCACTATGCCCATGGCACAGGGATTGCAAAACTGTATGTAAACAAGAGTATAAACCATACAAAAGGATAGCAATGAAGAAGTTATATGTAGTTGTTCCGGCTGTCCTTCTTGTATTCGCATCAGTACATGCACAAACCGATACTGCAATTCTGACCCGCGATACATTGCCCTTTCAACAGCCGGAAAAAATAGAGCAACCTGAAGACAAAGAGGTGTATAAATTGAACTGGGGCGCCGATATACCGGTGACCGCTACGGGAACATTATGGTCTTTATACGCCTTTACAAAAATTTACAGCAAAGACCCTTCAGATGCTGAAACTATACTTGCACTGGACAGGAATAATGTACCCGGGTTTGACCGCTGGGGAATACGGCCTTATAACAAAAAGGTTGATGATATTAGTTATTTACCATTTTATGGTTCTATGCCAATACCGGTCTTTTTCCTTTTCGATAAAAAGATGAGGAAAGACATTGCAAAGCTGTCGTTCTTATACCTTGAGGCTATGTCGGTAACCGGCTTGTTGTATACAGGTTCAACTTACTTTACCAACCGCTACCGGCCATATGTATGGCATGAAGAAACTCCATTGGATTATCGTACCCGCGGCGGTGGTAAAAATTCATTTTTCGCAGGGCACGTAGCACTGGTTGCTACGTCAACTTTCTTCTTTGCCCAGGTATGGGCCGACTATCACCCACATTCAAAAGCGAAATGGGTATGGTATGGTTTGGCAGGCGCCGCTACCGGTGCAACTGCATACTGGCGGTACCGCGGCGGATTACACTTCCCTTCAGATATAGTATTAGGCATGGCACAGGGAACATTAACCGGCATACTGGTGCCTACATTGCACAAAACAAGAATTATCAAAAACCCGAATCTTTCGATAATACCTTTCACCGGTTTATCACACGGCCTGGCGGTTCGGTATAAATTGTAGGAGTAAAACGGAGAAAGCTTTTATATTACTGAGAACTCGATAGGAAATTCAACGATCCCCGACACATTTTTTAAAGCGTTGGGGATTAGTTCCAATGCCATAAACACTTCGGCAGGCACCTCGAACGGTGGTCTTATATTCCAGCGGGCAGCAGGTAAAAAGCCAAATTTTGGAAAATAGAATTCATGCCCCAAAACAAATACATCGGCATAATCAAGTTCGGTAGCTTTTTGTAAACCAATAGTAAGCAGCTTGGCGCCCACTCCTCTTTTTCGAAATTCAGGATGCACAACCATGGAGGTCACTCCCAAACTTTCGTGTTTGAAATCGCCGTTTGTAACTGCGATCTTCGAAAATAAAATATATCCGATCAATTTATCATCTGAATAAGCCACCAGTGAAAGCTGAGGAATAAAATTGGGGCCCTGGCGAATGTGATCAACCAGCCTGGCTTCATTGTCCTGCCCAAAGACCAGTCTGTTTAATTCATAAATCTCATCTATTTCGGCCGGTTCTTCCGGCCTGATTGAAATGTTCATTGTAGTAACATTACATGAGTTATTATACAAATTACGCACCACACCCGTTTTTGGATGCTACATGCCAAAAAACAATTCTATCTATAAGATAACGTATGGGAATTATTGGTTGTATGCAAAAACAGAAGAATTTGTTAATGACTGGTGAATGTACTTATTGCTTTACAATGCAAGGCATTACAAAGCCAGCGATGCAACTTCCCTTGAGTAATCGTGTTGAAGGTCTTCATGCAGGCTGAGCACCGTTTTGTTTATTTTCTCCAACTGGCCCTTGTACAGGTTGGCAATGATCGCATTTTTTTCAATAGGGATACCTGATTCCTGTATCGATTTGCAGAAATAGATCAACAGTTCAACGGTTACCTGAGAAGAACCGCTGTATCTAATGTGTTTGTTTACGTTCCTTAGTATTTTGCGCAATGTTTTTTTTACATAGTACAAATTGCTTTGGTTGATCTGCTCAAATTGTTCATCCACTTCTTTCTTTACACTTTGAATAAAGCCCTGTTCATCGTGCGCCTCAAACATGAGGTAGGTCAGCAGTTCCTTATTTTCCTTTTTATATTTTGCCAGCCGCAGGCATAGTTCGGTTAATTCGGCGGCCGGCATCTGCAATAATTCCTGTTTTAGTTCGTGAACGCTTGCGCTTCTCATAGTTTTAAAAA
>CBIHPC010000411.1:0-4920 GCA_966211305.1 uncultured Niastella sp. | reverse complement strand
CCCAACTGCTTGCTCATTTTTCTGCCCAGTTTATCGCGCACCATTCCGGTAAAGTACACATCACTGAACGGTTTAACGTTCATATACTCCATGCCGGCCATGATCATCCGGGCCACCCAGAAAAATATGATGTCCTGTCCGGTTACCAGTACCGAACCGGGATAGTAATAGTTGATATCGGGGTTACCGGGGTGGGTAATGCCCCTGAACACTTCAATAGGCCATAACCAGCTGCTGAACCAGGTATCGAGCACGTCGTCGTCCTGGCGCAACGGATGTTGGGTGTAAGGCGAGGTTGCTGTAGAACCTACCTGGGATGCGGTATTTTCTGCCCACAGGCGTACGGCTTCTTCTTCAGTTTCCGCCACATAGCAATTACCGTTATCGTCGTACCAGGCCGGAATGCGCTGACCCCACCAGAGCTGGCGGCTGATACACCAGTCTTTTACATTCTCCAGCCAGTATTTGTAGGTGGCCATGAATTTGTCGCCGGGGTGAATTCGTACTTCACCGCTGGTAACGGCTGTGAGGGCTTTATCTGCCAGGGAGCGCATGGTAACGAACCATTGGGTTGAAATGCGCGGTTCTACCACGGCGAGGCTGCGTTGGGAGAAGCCAAGACGGGTAGTGTATTCTTCCTCTTTTACCAGCAGGCCCTGTTCTTTCAGCATTTCCACTACTTTCTTCCGGGCCTCGAAGCGGTCCATACCTACGCAAACCTGTGCGGCTTCGTTAAGGGTACCGTCTTCGTTGAGGGTATCAATCACCTGCAGGTTGTGTTTGAGCCCGAGGTTATAGTCATTGATATCGTGTGCGGGGGTAACTTTCAATGCCCCGGTGCCGAATGCGGGATCAACGTACTCGTCGAATATTACCGGAACGGCGCGGTTCACGAGGGGAACGATCACTTTTTTGCCTTTCAGGTGGGCAAAACGTTCGTCGTTGGGATTAACGCACACGCCGGAGTCGCCCATGATGGTTTCGGGGCGCTGGGTGGCGATGGTGATGAAGTTTGTTGTTTGTGGTTTGTTGTTTGTGGTTGCTGCCTCATCAACGACCAGGTATTTTACGTAGTATAATTTACCCTGAACCTCCTTATACTCCACTTCCTCGTCGCTTAAGGCTGTCTTAGCGGCGGGGTCCCAGTTGATCATGCGGGCGCCGCGGTAGATCATTTTTTTATTATAGAGGTCGACAAAAACCCTGATAACGGCTTTGTAATAGTCGGGGTCCATGGTAAAGGAAACCCGGTCCCAGTCAACACTACAGCCCAGTTTTTCTATCTGGTGATAGATGATGCCGCCGTATTTTTCTTTCCATTCAAAAGCATGTTTAAGGAACGCTTCGCGGGTGAGATCGCTTTTTTTGATGCCTTTTTCCTTTTCGAGCATTTGCACCACCTTGCTTTCGGTGGCAATTGAGGCATGGTCACTGCCGGGTACCCAGCAGGCGTTGAAACCGCTCATGCGGGCTTTACGCACCAGAATGTCCTGCACCGTTTCGTTGAGAGTATGGCCCATGTGTAATACCCCGGTAACGTTGGGCGGGGGGATCACCACGGTGAACGGTTTCCGATCATCGGGGGTGCTGTTGAAATATCTTTTTGATTTCCAATGCTTACTCCATTTGTCCTCCACCGCTTCGGGCTGATAGTTCTTGCTTAATTCCATAGATTTTGTAATCTGCTTTAAGGGAGGGCAAAGGTAACGAAAAGGAATGTGCTATTGCGCTAATTTGCTAATGTGCGAATGAATGTGATGATGTGATAATTCGATAATTAGATAATGGATGGGGTGCTTCTGTTTGTCACCTGTAGCGGGCAATGCTGGGGACGAGGCTGTATTTCCATTATCACATTGGCAAATTAAAAAAGCACCCCGCCTCTCCGCAGAATGCTTACAAAATGATCCTCACTCCAATACCACACCTGTTGTGATATCAGGAAGTTTTTTGTGTTTCAGGTAAGGGTGTTACAATCAGCAATTAAGCATACCAGTACAGGTATGACAACAGCATAATAAAACTGAGAAAACCTAATGCTAATAATGCAACTTTACCGTTTTCGCCCAGATGGAAATGATGCGTTGATTTTTTCATACGCTACGTTTTTTTTTTAAATGTTAAGTACGTAGTACGATCATGCAATCGGTTTTCACAGGCTTACGAAGTAAAGGGTATTGTAAAGATTGTAAACTAAAGCCGTGGTGATTCAGGAAGGATATAAACCAGTTAGATAAAATTCCACGCAATTGATTATAGCCACTACAAATGTAATACACAGCTGTTAAAGCTGCAAATATCGGCGATAAAAATGTGAAAAATACGGGGGTACATGAGGGTAAAAAATACACTATTAAGGGTTGAAAGTTATAACGTTAGTCGCCAGGATGGGGAAAAGGTGGCAAAAAGTATGAAGCACTAAGAAGGAGTGCTCACGATATGGCTAAACGCAGGATGGCCCGGGTTGACGGGTGGCTTTTCGCATATCGTTGCCTTTCAGCTTTTGGCCTGCTGCTTTCAGCTGTATTTGGCTTTCGGCTTTAAGCTTTCAGCTTCAGGCTGTATTCCTTCGTGCTTCATACTAAAGAAACTACTTCAGATGGAACGAAAAATCAGCCCTGTGTGAACCAGTAAGAAAACAGTACCAGTGCAGCAAAGAAAAGAACAACTACTGCTACAACGGTGCGTTTCTCCCCTGATTGATGCAAGTTAAATTTTTGCATAGTCAACGGATTTTTTGAGGTTTAACAATGCGGGTCGGATTAAACACTCATGGGGTAGGATTACTGAGGTCGGAATGTGAACCAAAGCGAGTAGTGGGAAGTTTTTTGGTAAAGTGAAGAAGTTCAGTTGTTTATGAATTTCTTACTTCCGGCTTCTTGCTACTTTTTTTAGTTTTCCGGCATCGTCTTCCGGTGGTTCTTTGTAACTTTACTATCAATCTATGTACGCTATAGTTGATATAGAAACTACCGGGGGGTACGCTGCCAATAACGATATTACCGAGATCGCTATTGTGTTGCATGACGGGCAATCTGTTATAAACCGGTTTGAAAGCCTTGTAAGGCCGGTTCGGACCATTCCTTACTATATTCAGGTATTGACGGGTATTTCCAATGAAATGGTGAGCGATGCGCCATCCTTTGAAGAACTGGCGCCACAACTATATGAGTTGTTGCAGGGAAGGATCTTCGTGGCCCATAATGTAAACTTCGATTACTCGTTTCTGAAACATCATTTCAGCGCCGCGGGGTACGAGCTTACTACAAATAAACTTTGCACCGTACGGCTCTCGAAAAAAGTTTTTCCCGGCATTCCATCTTACAGCCTGGGTAACCTTTGCCGTTATTTCGGCATCACAATACAAAACCGGCACCGCGCCGGGGGCGATGCCGATGCCACTGTTCGCCTGCTTGAGCATTTACTGCAAAATAATGCGGAGCCCCATATACAACAGTTTATAAAACGCGGGGCGAAGGAACAGTCGCTGCCGCCTAATTTGCCAAAGGAACAGGTGGCTCAATTGCCATATACCCCCGGGGTGTATTATTTCCATAACCAAACCGGGAAGGTTATTTATGTGGGCAAGGCGAAGAACCTGAAGTATCGCGTGAGCAGTCATTTTACGCATAACGGATCGGGTAAACAGCGGCAGGATTTCCTGCGGAATATTTACAGTATTACGTATCAGTCGTGCAGTACAGAACTGATGGCGTTCATTCTCGAAAGCGTGGAGATAAAGCGGTTATGGCCCCGGTTCAACAGCAGTCAGAAACGGTTTGAACATGCTTACGGTTTATATATGTTTGAAGACAGCAGCGGTTATATGCGGCTGGCTATCGACAAAAAGAAAAAGCACATGGCGCCGTTGTATACGTTCAATTTACTGGTAGAAGGGCACAGGCTCATCAACCGGTTGATAGAGCGGTTCAATCTTTGTCCGAAATTATGCTTTATGCAAACTGCACCGGGCGCCTGCACGCCAAATGGCGAAGTGGTTTGTTTGGGCGCCTGTGAGCATAAGGAAGCCGTTGATACATATAATCACCGGGTACATGAAGCATTGCAATGGCTGGAAGAATGGCTGCCTACCTTTGCGGTGGTTGATGCCGGCAATGAGCGCGATGAACATAGCTGTATATTGATGGAGAAAGGCAAGTTTTATGGAATGGGTTATATTCCGGCCGGCGTTGGCATTACCAACAGGGAAGAATTGAAAACCTACCTCACAAGATATCCCGAAAATGATTATATACGGGGGCTGGTGTACCAGTTTGTTGAAAGGTACCCTGGTAAAAAGGTTTCATTTGGGTGAATAGGCTACTTGTGTGAAGGACATGTAACCAATGTGATAATGTGATAACGGAAAACAACCGGCAATCGGCAATAATTTTCCGGCGGCTCAAGGTCCTGAAAAATTCTCAAAGTTCGCGGGCTATTCACCATTGACCATTCAGCATGCACCAGTGACCATCGACCATTCACCATTCACGCCCCCTTCAGTAATTACTATCCGTTACTCGTACATTCCCAACATATATATCACCGTTAATCATTAATTAACCACTTTGGTATTAAAGTTGTGAAACATTTTGCGGCATTCTTTTTCAGGTAATTTTTTTTACATATTTTTTGTACAAATAACCCACACTATGAAAAGACGCAATCTGTTACTATGCTGTTTGCTCGCAGCAGGGTGTAGTGAGACAGCACCCGACAATGAAGCAGCTGCCAAAGCCGCAACGGCAGAAAAAACGCCGCCCGCTATCAAGGCGCCACCGGTTGAAAAAATTCCACTGTATCGCACAACGGTGAGTGAGGAACCAATAGCGGAGCATAAGGAAAAAACGTCCAATCCGTTAAATGATTGGTATTTTTCTGTAAAGCTGTATGAAACGCCTAAAACTTTTCAGTACCTGA
>CBIHPC010000410.1:0-4923 GCA_966211305.1 uncultured Niastella sp. | reverse complement strand
CACAAAGTTTCGCATTCTAACATTAAAACCAAACGTAGGTTTTTACCGAATTTGCAAACAAAACGTTTTTACCTGGCCGAAGAAGATAAATGGATCACCCTGAAGTTATCAACTGAAGGAATTCGTACTATTAACAAAAGAGGATTATTGCCCGTAGTAAAAGAGCTGCGCGCTAAGGGTGAAAAAATCTAATTAACTTTTAAAGCGTTATAACAATGGCAAAGAAAGGTAACCGAGTTCAGGTTATATTGGAATGTACTGAGCACAAAAACAGTGGACAACCTGGTACCAGCCGGTATATTTCTAACAAGAACAAAAAGAACACTCCAGAACGCCTGGAGCTGAAAAAATACAACCCGATCCTGAAAAAGGTAACGGTTCATAAAGAAATTAAATAATTAGCCAATTTGCTGGTGTACTGATGCATAACGGTACAAACTGTTATTTCATTATCACATTATCGAATTATCACATTATCAAATTAGCGAGTCATGGCAAAAGCAGCTTCAAAGAACGCGAAAACCAAAGATGCTAAAGCAGCAGCTGAAGCAAAAAACTGGACCAAAGTAATTCGTGCGGTCCGTAGCGAAAAAACTGGTGCATATACTTTCAAAGAGAATATTGTGCACAAAGACAAGGTTAAGGATTTCTTAGCTGGAAAATAATTGACCTTCTTTCAATTTAATTATTAAGGTTAGTACGTAAGTACCTGATATTTATAAGAAGCTTCCCGATGTATCGGGAGGCTTTTTTGCTATTGCACAGGTGAACATGCTGGTATGGCTATTCGTTAGTCATTTAATGCCACGGCTCCGCTGCCGAATGGTGCCGGGTGGAAATGGGCCCTTCCGTTTGTCCGTTTCTGGTTTATAGCCCGTGCTCACAAGCCGGGATTTCACGGATTACGCAAACAAACATTTATCTTAGCCTTAAAATCAGGAAAATGAGTTTTTTCGGGAAGCTGTTTGGTAAAAAAGAAAAAGAAACACTCGACCAGGGGTTACAGAAAACTAAAGAAGGTTTTTTATCGAAGATCACCAAGGCCGTTGCCGGCAAAAGTACGGTCGATGAGGAAGTGCTCGATAACCTCGAAGACGCCCTGGTAAGTGCCGATGTTGGCATCGATACAACCGTTAAGATCATTGAACGTATAGAACAACGTGTTGCAAAAGATAAATATCTCAATACCAACGAACTTAACAAGCTATTACAGCAGGAAATTGAAGCTGTGCTGGTTGATGCGCCTGAAAATAACTCGTATAGTTTCAATACCGAACTTCCTGCCAAACCATTTGTGATACTGGTGGTTGGCGTAAACGGTGTTGGAAAAACCACCACCATCGGCAAGCTGGCCTATAATTTCAAAAAAGCCGGTAAATCGGTGTTACTGGGGGCGGCCGATACCTTCCGGGCGGCTGCGGTTGACCAGCTTACGATCTGGAGCGAACGGGTAGGCGTACCCATCGTTAAACAGGCCATGGGTAGCGACCCCGCTTCCGTGGCTTTCGATACCGTACAAAGCGGTCTTGCCAGAGGCGCTGAAGTGATCATTATCGATACCGCCGGGCGGTTACACAACAAAGCTCACCTGATGGATGAGCTGGGCAAGATCCGCCGGGTTGTTCAAAAACTGATCCCCGAAGCCCCGCATGAGGTGCTGCTGGTGCTGGATGGTTCAACCGGGCAAAACGCCCTGGAGCAGGCCAAACATTTTACCGCAACAACCGACGTAACCGCACTTGCCATTACCAAACTCGATGGAACCGCCAAAGGCGGGGTAGTGCTTGCCATTGCCAGCCAGTTTAAAATACCGGTGAAATTCATTGGCATGGGAGAGAAGATGGAAGACCTGCTGGTGTTCGACAAACATGAGTTTGTAGATAGTTTGTTCAAATTAAGCAATTAACAACAATCGTTCATATACAACGAGAACGGTCCCGGCTTAGCCGGGACCGTTTCTTTTATTTTACGTGTTCTTAGTTGTTTAGAAGGTAAACTTGAAACCTAAGCCACCCCAAACGTCGGCATATGGGTGGTGCAATAACTCAAAGTAGGGATTTATATCGAGGCTAATGGCAATAGGAGCGCCTTTGATCTTGTAATCCAGTCCTAAAACGCCATCGATACCAAAAGAAGCAGATCCATCTTCATAATGGTCGCGGCCGCGCCAGTAATGATCGTTATAAACGCCGATGTGGGCGCCGGGTCCAACATACCACTTCAGGCCGGGAGCGCCATTAATATCGCCATGAAATTCATATAAACCGGTAAAACGGAAACCATGCCCCCAGAAATATAAAACTCCTTCCAGCGCACGGTTATCGCGAATAAAATGCTTGATGGTAAGACCGCCAGGCCAGAATTTGGCGCCAATGGCAGTACGGTATTCAGAACCCATTGACTGGGCCTGCGTACGGGTTACAGTTAAAAGGGCCAATAAACCTAGAAGAGCAACGATTCTTTTCATAAATATCTATGTTTGGTCATTAACGTTTTAAAAAACTATGCCAAAACCACTTTTAACTTGAAAACATAGTATAAACACTTAAGTTTCAGGAACTTTTTGGCAAATTTCGGGAGCAATATTACAGCTAAACGCCTAAAACACAAAGGCGTTAACAAATGTCGGATGTTGCAGTCGGAAATATTAATTTATTTCATATGAGTTGAGGGCCATACGCAGGTAAATGCTTATCGGGTTATCTTTTGCCCCGATGCCTTGTTGCCTTGTTGCCTTTCTTTAGTACCTTTGCGCCCTTAATATGAAAGTAAGATCACATAAAAAGGATAAGGTAAATATCATTACCCTCGGCTGCAGTAAGAACATGGTTGACAGTGAAGTATTGAGCGGTCAGCTGATGGCCAATGATATTGACGTGGTTCATGAGAATAAAAAATCAGATCACAACATAGTTATCGTAAACACCTGCGGTTTTATTGATAAGGCAAAGGAAGAATCGGTAAATACCATTCTTGCCCAGGTTGAACGCAAACGGCGCGGCCAGCTCGATAAAGTATATGTTACCGGCTGTTTGAGCGAGCGCTACAAGAATAACCTCGAACAGGAGATTCCCGAAGTGGATGCCTATTTCGGCACTATGGAGCTGCCGCTGATCCTGAAACAGTTCGAGGCCGATTACAAGGCGGAACTACTGGGCGAACGTTTGCTGGCTACGCCTACCCATTATGCGTATCTGAAAATATCGGAAGGCTGCAACCGCACCTGTTCATTTTGCGCAATTCCGCTTATGCGCGGACAACATATCAGCCGCCCTATCGAAGAACTGGTGAAAGAAGCGGAAAGCCTTGTAAAAAAAGGCGTAAAAGAAGTTATGCTTATTGCCCAGGAGCTTACTTATTATGGCCTCGACATCTATAAAAAACGCATGCTGCCCGACCTGTTGAACCGGCTGGCAGATGTAAAAGGGCTGGAATGGATCCGTTTGCACTATGCATATCCTTCCAAATTCCCGCTCGATATTCTGGATGTGATGCGTGACCGCGATAACATCTGTAATTATCTCGATATGCCGCTGCAACATGCCAGCGATAATATGCTCAGGGCTATGAAACGCCAGATAACGCAGGCCGAAATGAATGAGCTTATCAGTGCCATCAGGGAGAAAGTGCCGGGTATTGCATTACGAACAACGCTTATCGCCGGTTTCCCCGGTGAAACAAGAGATGATGTGGAGTCGTTAAAGTCGTTCCTGCAACATCACCGTTTCGAACGAGTAGGCATCTTTACCTATTCACATGAAGAAGGCACAACCGCACACGACCTGGAAGATGATATTCCGCATGAGGAAAAAGAAGCCAGAGCGCAGGAAGTGATGGAAGTGCAGCAGGAGATCAGTTTTGAAAAGAACCAGGAGCTGGTTGGCAGAACATTTAAAACACTGATCGATAAAAAAGAATCGGGCCGTTACCTCGGCCGCACTGAATTTGATAGCGTGGAAGTAGACAATGAAGTGATCATCAACAGCAGTAAAAAATTGCCGATCGGCGAATTTGTGAATGTAAAGATCACGAAAGCGTACGATTACGATCTGGAAGGAGAAGTTTGTTAATGTGATAATGTGACAATTTGCTAATGGAATACATCGCCAACGGCTTTAAGATAATAACATTTATAACGGGGGTTGTGTCCACTTTGGATGCAACCTTTTTTGGTTATATACTATACTTTCATCCAAACGGGTATATGCGTTCTGCATTGTAGCTTCAGGCAGTATTCCGCCTTTTGCGTTTAGCGTTCTGCGTTCGGCGTTAGGTGTTTGGCCTTCCGCGTGAATTACCACAAAGTTGTATTGTTGTCGCTTTTAATAAGCAATACCTTCGCATTGATATTATTAAACAGCTGGTGGTTAGTGGTAAATAGCCGGTGGGGCTTGAGTTTTTAACCCGTGAATATTTTTACATCCGGAATTTCCTGCTCGCTGTTTCCCACTTACACTCGCCATTAGCCATACTTGATTCAATTGATTTTTCGTCGGCGGTTTCTATAAAAGCTCAATGTGAGGGCAATGGCAGATCCGGATGGTTTGTGAAATACAGATCTTCCGGCATTGAGTGGATAATCAGGTAGTGCGACAATATTTACTGAATATTATCCACAATAGCCCCGACGGTACCGTCGGGGTTTTTTATTTTATAACCGGGAAATGAACGTTTGCAGTCCTAATTAATTAGATAATTGTCACATACCATTAACAAAAAAATGTAATAAATAGCCCGGCAAAATGTGTAAGTAAATTAATAAGCCGGTAAATTTGAAACAGGTTAAAACGCTTTGATTCACTTTTTAGTAGCAACCCTTACAAAGAGGGTTTAGGTTCTGATTAATTATGCTGTGCTTACAGCATAACCGGAGTAACTTAACAGCGAAAGAAAGATCAGCTCTTTCTTTCCTGTTAAATCCGG
>CBIHPC010000409.1:0-4930 GCA_966211305.1 uncultured Niastella sp. | reverse complement strand
CATCAGTTTATTCATCAAAAGCACAGGTAAGCGTTAGTGTAAATATCGGTGCCCAACCTATGTGGGGGCCCGCAGGCTACACATCGGTAGATTATTACTACCTGCCTGATATCGAATGTTACTATTATGTACCCCGGCAACAGTTCGTTTACCTGAACGGTCCATCCTGGGTGTTCTCCGCCAGCTTACCGGCCCGTTATCGCGGGTACGACCTGTATGGCGGTTATAAAGTGGTTTGCGACGGTCCAAGACCTTATACGCACTTCCGCGAGCACCGCGTTGCTTATGCCCGTTACAGAGATTACAGAGGCCACCAGACCTGTATACGTGATTACCGTGGCGGAGGTGGTTACTACGATCGCGGTCCGCGTGGACGTGGACATGGTCATCACGGTCATCATGGTCGCGGTCATGGAAGGGGGCGCGGACATGATCGTTGGTAACGAAAGTATTTGTTAAAAGAAATGCTTAGTGGTTTGGTTGAGCCTGAAGAGGAATTAGAAAGTAGGAATTAGGAAGTACTATACCTCAGGCTCCAAATTAATTTCAGCTTTGCTGTATACCATAAACGAAAAGGTGAGCTTCGCAATCAATAGCGGGCTCACCTTTTTATTATTTTCTTACTTCTCATAACCAACACCACAAACCTTCACTTCAGTATTAAGCTACTGTAATATCCTTATCAAGGTACACATCCTGGGTAGCCTGCAGTAGCTCAACTCCCTCTTTGAAAGGACGCTGAAAGGCTTTGCGGCCAAGGATCAGTCCCATACCACCGGCTCTTTTATTGATAACGGCAGTATAAACCGAATCGGCCAGGTCGCTGGCCCCCTTGCTTTCGCCGCCGCTATTGATCAGTCCCACCCGGCCGCTATAACAATTCAAAACCTGATAACGGCACAGATCGATGGGGTGATCGCTGGTGAGTTTGTCATACACCAGGTTACTGGTTTTACCATGTTTGGTTGCCAGGTAACCGCCATTATTGGTAGGCAGTTTTTGTTTAATGATATCGGCCTGCAGGGTAACGCCGAGGTGATTGGCCTGACCGGTAAAGTCGGCTGCGGTATGATAATCCACGCCATCTACTTTAAAACCGCTGTTGCGTGTATAGCACCACAATATGGTGGCCATGCCCAATTCGTGCGCCAGTTCAAATGCTTCGGCCACTTCTTTCAACTGGCGGGCGCTTTCGGCAGAGCCCCAGTAAATAGTAGCCCCAACCGCTACGGCTCCCATGTTCCAGGCGCTTTTGATGGTGCCGAACATGGTTTGGTCGTATTTATTGGGCATACTTAAAAACTCATTGTGGTTGATCTTTACAACAAATGGAATACGATGTGCGTATTTGCGGCTCATGATACCCAGTACGCCGTATGTACTGGCTACGGCATTGCAGCCACCTTCGATGGCGAGTTTGATAATATTTTCAGGGTCGAAATAAATTGGGTTGGGCGAGAAAGCGGAACCTCCGCTGTGTTCGATGCCCTGGTCGACCGGGAAGATGCTGCAAAAACCGGTGTTGGCCAAACGCCCGTTGCCTAATAATGATTGCAGGCTGCGCAGTACCTGGTTGTTGCGGTTGCTGTTGAGCCAGATCTCTTCAATGTGGTTGGGCGAGGGAAGTGTGATGGTTGATTTGTCAATGGTATTACTCTTGTGCTCTAAAAGATAAGAGGCTTTGTCACCAAGCAGATCGATAATTTTTTTTGACGGCATACTTATTATTTAGTTTGTGTGAATTGTCAATCGTGAATGCAATTCGTAAGCCACAGATAACAGCTTAAAGCCTAAAGGCCAAAGCGCAAAGCCAGATACATTTCAACTTTAGGCTTTCTGCTTTTGGCTTTAGCCTGTATTCCGGCTGCGCAAATATATGCCGTACAGGTGTGCCATACAACGAAAGGCCCGGCGGTACCGCCGGGCCTGATATCATAATCTTTTAAACCTGTAAAGGATTCGAAAGCTAAATTCTAAATATTATGCGTTTCTGTTAATGCAATTCAAATCATTGAATGCAATTTCTAAACGTTTAATAAATGTTTCTTCGCCTTTGCGTAACCATACGCGCGGATCGTAGTACTTCTTATTTGGTTTATCCGGCCCTTCAGGGTTGCCCAACTGATCCTGCAGATATGCTTCGCTCTTTTTATAATAACCGAGAACGCCTTCCCAGAACGCCCATTGCAGATCGGTATCGATATTCATTTTGATAGCGCCGTAGCTGATCGCTTCGCGGATCTGGTGTTGGGGAGAACCGCTGCCGCCGTGGAATACGAAGTATACGGGCTTTTCGCCGGTTTTGTATTCTTTTTTGATGAAGTCCTGGCTGTTCTTCAGGATCTCAGGGCGAAGTTCCACATTACCCGGACTATAAACACCGTGCACATTACCAAATGCAGCGGCTACCGTAAACAGGCGGCCTATTTTGCCTAATTGCTCGTAGGCAAAAGCTACGTGTTGTGGTTGTGTATATAATTTATCGTTTTCAACACCGCTGTTGTCAACGCCATCTTCTTCACCACCGGTAACACCCAGTTCAATTTCAATACCCATGCCGAGGGGGGCCATGCGTTTGTAATATTCAACAGATGTATGAATGTTCTCTTCGATCGGCTCTTCGCTCAGATCGAGCATGTGAGAGCTGAACAAAGGTTGTTTTTTATCTTTGAAGAACTGTTCGCCGGCATCGATCAAACCGCTGATCCACGGCAACCATTTTTTAGCGGCATGGTCGGTATGCAGCACAACGGGAACACCATAATATTTTGCTACGTTATGTATATGCAATGCACCGGAAATGGCGCCTGAGATATTGGCCTGCAACTGATCGTTGGGCATACCTTTACCGGCAATGAACTGTGCACCACCGTTAGAAAATTGAATGATAACCGGTGAATTCACTTTTGCGGCTGTCTCAAGGGTCGCATTGATCGTATTAGTGCCTATTGTATTAACTGCGGGTAACGCGAACTGGTTTTCTTTAGCGTCTTTATAAAGGGCTTCCAGTTCTTCACCAAAGAGTACTCCTGGTTTGTATTTTTTCATCATTTTCAGTGTTAAAGCGTGTTGTTATTTATTGAACGTCAAAAGCGTTGAAAAATATTTAATGAAGTATCTATTTTTTTAATAAGCGGCGAAGATAGTCAATTTAGCAATGAATGTAGGTGTATTTGTTACATGGTAGAGGCGGCCTTGTCGTAAGTCATTGATTTATTGGAGCCGGGCCGGAAAGCAATTTAAATGTTAAGAAATGGTAATGTAAGCAAAAGGCGGGTTGCCTTTGGCTTTCAGGTTGAGCCCGGTGCCTGCTGACTGGCGGCCGGCCTTTCAGGCGTTAACCGGTTTCGCCTTCAGCATATCGCCTGCCACCTCACCGGGTAATACCCTGAACACGGGGATGTTGACGCCAAACCGGTTACACAGTTCACGTATGCGGCGGTCGATCTGTTCGGGCGAATAGCGGGCCGAAAAATGGCCGAGGATGAGTTGTTCTACATTTGAGCGGCTTACCATTTCCAACACTTCCTCGAGATAGCTGTGTTTATTGCCATGGGCGAAGATCTGGTTATCGTCCTCATGCATGAAAGTGGCTTCGTGGATCAGGATCTTCGTATTCTCCCAACGGGTAAGGTCTTCCACGGGCGTATCGCCCGAATAGCCGAGTAAAGTGGTTTGTACCTCGGTATGGGTATTGGCTTTGCCCTGTTCTTCAATGATGCGTCTTATTTCTTCACCGGAGCGCTGCGTTAGCTCCGGCTTCAGTTTCATTTTCGATTGTATTACCTTATAACTCAGGCTTTTTACGCCTGCTTTTGTGGGCACATGGCCATTGTGTATTGCTTTGATGATGAGGTCTTCCCTGATGCGGAGACTGCTGTCGGGCGTAATGGGGTTCCATACAGCGCCCGATACATGCGGATCGAACCGGGTGGTAAAATCCTTTAGCGCCGGAAAAGAACTGCTGTCCTGCGGATAATATATTACGGGATAACCGGGCCGGGCATTCAGTTGATTGAATTGCAGCAGTCCGGTCAAATGATCGCGATCGGGATGGGAGATAAATACATGTTCTATTTTCCGGCTTTTTTGTAAAAGGCTGGCGCTTACGCCATCGCCGGCGTCGAATAATATTTTGAGTTCCTCAATGAAATACCAGGTAGAAAACAGGGCAGTTGAATAGCCGGTTATGGTGAATTGCATGGTTGGCTGGGTGGATTTAATCCTCAAACTTACCCAGGTTCTTCTGGATCAGTTTCAGGTTCTTTTGCAGGGTTTGTTTCAACTGGCGTTTTACCAGCTGCCCCATGGAGTTGCATTTATAAAATTGCTGGTTGTGGAAGTAGTCGCCCAGTTCGGTGCGCAACTGGTGCAGTTTGGCCGGAACCGAGATCTGGTCTTTGGACATAATGTTCAGTAACTCCATCAACCGGAAGCGTGATGAGGCAACCCGGAAGGCCATCATGGTGCGTTCTTCGGTTTGGTACTGGTGAATGCTTTCCTTATTGAGCAGTTTTGAACATAGATCAACGTACGCATTGTTCTCTTTAAAGAATTGCGGCATGTACAAATTCTTACGGCCTTCGTACGACTGCTGATCGAAGTCGATAGCGCGAATGCGGTATTGATAGTCCTCTATATCGGGTGTAATATCAACCACAAAATTGTACGAGCGCATATCGCCCAGCAACCGCACAAAACAGCGTTCGTTGAACTTCACGAATTCCTTTGCCAGCCTGATCTTGTTGGTATGGGGGTCGTTCAGGTGATTGGCTATGAACACATCGCCGGGGATGCCGGGAATATGTTCTTCGATAAGCGTGTTCTGACTGGTAAGGTAGGTGATACGGTTGGGCGAGAGAATATGCTCCAGCTCCAGTCCGTAAATGCGCGAGGCATCGGCGATCTTTATATAGTAGTGATCGTAGTT
>CBIHPC010000408.1:0-4940 GCA_966211305.1 uncultured Niastella sp. | reverse complement strand
TAACGATTGTGTAACCAAAACGAATGCAATGAAAAATCTAACCTGACTACCGTAATAACAAAAACGGAGAATGTTGACGCATCCCCCGTTTGAAGTTAAATTCTGACAACCTTCTTGCTTAAGGAAATTCTCATCCTTTAACTATTCAAAACTAAGTTATGAAAAAAAATGGATGTAGGGTATTCTCATGCCCTGCCCCTGTCATCAAATGCTTGCTGCTGATGAAATTGACTGTTCTGCTTATCTGCTTCTTTTCGCTTCAGTCTATAGCGCACGAATCATTTGCCCAGGAAAAGGTTACCCTGAAACTGGCAAATGCATCCCTGCGAACCGCATTTAAAATAATTGAGCGGCAAACATATTTCCGGTTTGTATACAATGAAGAGATCTTACCCACCGAACAAAAGATCAATATCAATGTACAAAGTGAACCGGTTGGTAATGTGTTGAAGCAACTGCTTAACAAAACCGCGCTCACTTATAAAATAGTAGGTAACGATCTTATCGTTATCTCAACGGAACAAAAAACTGCAGTAGAGGAACGTACGCCGCTGGCCTTTGAGGTTACCGGCCGTATTACCGATACCCGCAACAATCCATTGCCGAACGTTACAGTGCAGGAAAAAGGCACCAGTAACGGTACATCAACCAAAGAACTGGGTGCCTTCAGTATCAACGTCGCCGGAGAAAATGCGGTACTGGTATTTAGTTCCGTTGGATTCCTTGATCAGGAAATTCCCGTTAAAGGCCGCCATACGATCGATGTGGTATTGCAGGAGAATGTGGCCGACCTGAACCAGGTGATCGTTGTTGGGTATGGTACCCAAAAGAAATCTGATGTTACCGGTTCAGTGGTATCGGTGCCCAAAGCACGTTTGAGTGAACTGCCGGTAACCAACGTGTACCAGGCCATGCAGGGGTCGGTGGCAGGGTTGAACGTGACACAAAACTCATCTATACCAGGCAGCGGCGCTACTGTAACCGTTAGGGGCATAAATTCATTTAATGCCAGCAGGGAACCGTTCATTGTGGTAGATGGTATTCCGTTCAGCACTACAGGCGGAAATATCAACGACATCAATACAAACGATATCGCTTCAATAGAAGTGTTGAAAGACGCTTCTGCCGTTGCGATCTATGGTACCCGCGGCGCCAATGGCGTTATCCTCATTACAACAAAAAGAGGGCTTTCGGGTAAACCGGTCATCCGGTACAACGGCTACGTCGGTTTGGAAAACCTGGCCCATATAATGGAACCAAACAGTCCGGAAGGTTATGTAAAAAAATATGCCGACTGGTGGAAGCAGGTGAACCCTACGCAAACGCAAACCAATATATTGCCCAACGCCTATGAAATAGCCAACTACAATGCAGGTAACACGGTCGACTGGATCAAAGAGGTTACCCGCCAGGGTATCATCCAGGACCACAATGTAAGCGTATCGGGCGGTACCAAAGACGTGAAATACTATTTGTCGGGCGATTACCTGAACCAGAAAGGCGTGGTGGAAGGTTACCAGTATAAACGGCTGAGCATCCGGTCGAACCTCGATGTAAATCTCACCGATTACCTTACCGTTGGAACCTCCCTGTTCTTTGCCAATAACAATTATGACGGCGGAAGAGCGAACTTTTACCTCGGCGCTATTATGAGCCCATATGGAACCCTGCGTAAGGCCAATGGCGATTATGAGATTTTCCCAATGAACCCCGAGTTGTTGTATGTGAACCCGTTGCTTGGTTTGTATAACGACCGCATCAGCCGGGGTAATAACCTCAATGGTACTTTTTATGCTGAATTAAAACCGGCAATTATACCCGGGTTGAAATACCGCCTCAATGCTGCCTGGTCGTACCTGCCCGGCAGAAGCGCCAATTATACCGGCAGAAAATCGAATGACCAGTTGGGAACGGCTACAGTGAGCAGTACCGAAAATAAAAACTGGATCCTTGAAAATATCATTACCTATAATAAAGACTGGCAAAAACATCATATCGACTTTACCGGTTTGTACAGTGCACAACGGAATGATTATTTCGGAACATCTACCGTGGGCACCGGTTTTGTGAACGATGAATTAACCTATACGAACCTGAGCGCTGCCGCTACCCTCAGCGCCGGTTATGTGGGGTATTTCAATTTTGCGAACGTGTACGGTTCTTACCAAACCAAAAGTACGCTCACCTCGCAAATGGGCCGGTTGAATTATAATTACGACAGCCGCTACCTCTTTACTGTTACTGCCCGCCGCGACGGTTATTCCGCTTTTGGCGCCAATACCGACAAATACGGCTTGTTCCCGTCATTTGCCGTAGGTTGGAATATCAGCAATGAAGCCTTCATGGCCCCGGTTACTTTTGTAAATAACCTGAAACTGCGGGTATCGTATGGTAAATCGGGCAACCAGGCCATTTCGCCCAACGGAACATCGGCTATCGATGCCTCCGTTCGGTTCCCCTATAACGGAGTAAGCACTATCGGCGTGGTAAGTACCAGCGCCATGGGAAATAAAGAACTCCATTGGGAAACAACTACGGGCTTTAATGCAGGTATCGACTTCTCGTTACTCGGCAGCCGCATTACCGGTACCGTTGAGTATTACAGTACCCGTACAACCGATAATTTGCTCAGGCGTAACCTGCCTGCTGCAACCGGGTATGCAACCGTTTGGGACAACCTGGGTAAATTAGCTAATAAAGGATTGGAAATAACGCTGAACACCATTAATGTGAAAAGCGGGGATTTCAAATGGGAATCCATGATCAACTTCTCACGCAACCGGAATAAGATCGTTGACATCTATGGCGATAAAAAAGACGATCTCGGTAACCGCTGGTTCATTGGCCAACCCATCTCCGTTATTTATGATTATGTATTGCAGGGCGTTTGGCAAACCGGTGAAGATGCTTCCAGCCACGACCCCGGCGTTAAACCCGGTGATCTGAAATTCGCCGACATGGATGGCAGCAAAACCATAACTGCTGCTGACAGACGCATCCTCGGGTCTACCCTGCCCAAATGGATCGGCGGGCTGACCAATACCTTCCATTATAAGAACTGGCACCTGAACATCTTCATTCAAACCTTTCAGGGCGCTTTAAAGAACAATGTGAACCTCACCTTTGCCGATGAGGCCGGCCGTATGAACACGCCGAAAGAAATAGGCTACTGGACGGAAGAGAACAAAAGCAACTCGCGCCCTTCTTTGCGCTATACCAACACCCGCGGTTATGGGTACGCTTCAGATAATAGCTTTACCCGTATCAAAGATGCTACATTAAGCTACACTACCCCGCAACGGTTATTAACCAAAACCGGGCTGGGCAGCCTTACTTTCTATGTAAGTGGTCGTAACCTGTATACATTCACCGACTGGATAGGCTGGGACCCCGAAAATGACTTCACCTTCAGGGGCAGCAACGGCTGGGACAGCAACTATCCGCTTGTACGGTCATTCATATTCGGTGTCAATGTAGGACTTCGTTAATTGATCAACTTAAAACAGTATTAAATGAAAAAGCATATTATCACTATAGTGTGTGTGTACCTGGTTTTGCAGGGTTTGTATTCATGCAATAAAAAATTCCTCGACGAGGAATTGTATTCATACTATGCGCCGGAAACCCTCACCGATTCCCTCGGTTTCGATGCGGCTGCCATAGGGTTGTATTATCAAACAGGATTGTTCTTCTCAAAAAGCGATGCGCAGGGCTGGCCCAGCGTATGGAATGCCGGAACCGACATCGCGTGGGTGCCGCCGACGCAGAAACAGGGCATTGAAGTGCCTTATTACGATTATACGCAATTGATCTCCACCGATGGCGCCGCTTCCTTTACCTGGACCTGGGCTTATCAACTGATCAATAATGCCAATAATATTATTGCCAATGCCGAAAACCCGGCCGTTACCAGTTTTTCTGAAGCAGGCAAGAATGTTTTCAATGCGGAAGCCCGCTTTTTCAGGGCCTATGCCTACAATATGCTGGCCACTTTATTTGGAAGAGTGCCCCTGGTAACCGAACCGCTTACAAAACCCAGGACCAATTTTACAAGGTCGCCGCTCGATTCAATAAACGACGTGATCGCCGCCGACCTTACCTATGCCGCCACCTATTTGCCAACCATAGATAATCTGAAGTCGAACTCAAAAGGCAAATTGTATGGCCGCGCCAATAAGGCCATGGCGCAGCAGTTACTGGCCGAAGCGTACTTGCGCATGGGTAAGAACGACCTCGCTGAAGCACAGGCGCAGGCGGTTATCAGTAGCGGTAAGTTCAACCTCGTTACTTCACGGTATGGGGTGAAGACCAGTCAGCCCGGCGATGCGTTCTCTGATATGTTTGTATACGGCAATATGCGGTACGGACAGGGGAACAAGGAAGCCATCTGGGTGCTTGAACTGGAAAATACCAGCACCGTGGTAGGCGGTTATAGCGGCGCTCCGCAACAACGCCGTAACTGGGGTGCAGCGTATTACCAGATCACCGATATGACAATTTGCGATTCGCTGGGTGGCCGCGGCATTGGAAGAATGCGGTTGACCGATTGGGTGGTATATGGCCTGTATGGCGCCAACGATATGCGTAATTCGGAAAACAATATCCGCCACCGTTTTTACTACAATACCGTTGGTAAACCAAATTATGGTCAGCAGGTGCCGTATGCAGGGGCCGATACGGTTTTCAAAATTGCACCCCATACTACCAAATGGTATCAGTTCGATCCTAACGATGTGTTCGGGTTTGCGATGGTTAAGGATTTTATTTTAATGCGTTTGGGCGAAACCTATTTGTTACTGGCCGAAGCCCAGTTTAAACAGGGTAAAACAGGTGAAGCTGCTACCACCTTAAATACGCTCAGGGCCCGGGCGAACGCTGCACCGATATCGGCAGCCGATGTAACGCTTGATTTCATCCTCGATGAAAGGGCAAGGGAACTG
>CBIHPC010000407.1:0-4957 GCA_966211305.1 uncultured Niastella sp. | reverse complement strand
TCATCCCCTTTTCTTCTCTCACTTCCTTACCTTTTCGATTGGGGTTGCAAAGGTAGCGTTTTTCAATTATTGCTTCCAAATTTATTCTCCGTTTTTCACAATTTCTTTCTCACTGTTTTCGTTGCAATAATCTGTAAAGAGCTTCGTTCAAACCGGGCTGCAAAGATAAGTTCATTTCATTCTTTCTTCCAAACTTTTTTTCATCTTTTTCACCTGACTTCTCTTCTCAAAATCTGTACTTATCTTACCTGTAGCTGTTGAACTTTTTATGTAAAGAACTTATGCGAGACATGCTTTTTTGTAAAGCGGGCCGCAAAGATAGGCGTGTTTAACTTACTACCAAATATTTTCATAACTTATTTTTCATTAACCCCTGAAATACAGGCCACACAAGCATTTCAGCACATTATTTTTTTACGTGTTTTCCAATTGAACAAAATCATTCCATAATTGCTTTGCAGCGCGCACAACTAACGCCCCACTATCATGTTCAACCGATTTACAGTTTCAGCTTTATGAAAAGTAATGTTCAGGGTATTCTACTTTTTGTAAAAACAAACCATGTCCCGGCACAGAAAAATCAGCCTTTGTACAGTCCTTTGCTTCGATAATCTGCCTGAATGCTTCAAGCGTTATTTTGCCCCGCCCAACCTGCAACATAGTGCCCACCAGCCCACGTACCATCCCCCGCAAAAAGCGGTTCGCTTTTACCCTGAAAACAGCCCCCTGTTCCAGCATTTTCCACTCGCTATACATGATATTACAGTTAAAGGTCCTTACCTGCGAATTGCGTTTTGAGAACGAGGTAAAATCGGTATACTCCTTTACCACCCCTGCAGCGGTTTGCAGGCCTGCCCAATCGATGGTGTATGGGTAATACCAGGCCCGGTCGACCAGGAAGGGATCTTTATACTGGTATATAAAGTACTCATACTCACGCGCTACAGCATCGAACCGGCAATGGGCCGTTGCCGGCACCTGTATTAACTGTTTTATGGCGATATCAGCCGGTAAAATGGCGTTCAGATTATATATAGCCCTGGGGTTCAATGGAATAGGAAGATCGAAATGGTAAAAGTTCTGCCTGGCATGCACACCGGCATCGGTACGGGAGGAGCCGGTAAGGGTCAATGGCTGCCTGAAATAGACCGCCAGGGCCTTTTCAATTTCCGCCTGTACGGTTAAAGCATTGAGCTGCACCTGCGACCCTGCATAACGCCCCCCATGGTATGACACTTCCAGAAAATATCGGTTCATCGCGCAAATATCGATCCCCGGGTTGAAAAGGTGAAATGTTTAAAAGCCAGGCAGCATTCTAAGATGTTTCAACATGTCAAAGATAGGTTAGCCCAAAAAAACGCGCTGGCCAACTTTTGTGATCCAGATTGACCATTGTCATCTTTTACGGCTCTGTATCGTTAAGAAAATGAATTGACTGGAAAGCCGGGCCCTCAGGCCATGCTTATCGTAAACCCACAGAATATACCTCAAAAACCCTGCCTTCCTACGCGTAAAAGCATTGACAATGATCAAGTTCCGTCACTTAAACTCCTGCCGTATCTGACCTGACCTGGCTTCGTTCTCACTTCGTTGTCAGACTACCCATGTACCAGCGTTTTACTACCGAATTACTACCCTTTTACTACCCTTCTCCCAGGCAGGGGGTAGTAAATGGGTAGTAAAATGATAGTTTTTCATTGGGAAAGGGGTAGTGCCGGGGTAGTAAACGGGTAATTCAGATACGAACCAGGTACGAACCTGGTACGAACCGATACCGGTGATTATCAATTAAAAAACAAAGGGCGGGCCGCTCCGCAGAACGACCCGCCCTTTGTCTATTGTTTATTCTTAATTTTTACTGCAGTCTCACCAGCTTTTTGAACTTCGTTACATAGGCCTCCCCGGTCAACAGTTCGTGCAACTGCTTGAAGTTGGCGGTATCGGCGGCAAAGGGATAGGCCATTTCGAGGAACCGGTATTTAGATTCGTCGCCGGGGAACAGTTCTGACAAACCCTTTATCTGCCGTGCATACAAACACATGGTTTTCAAATATTTATTGGCAATGGTCAGCTTTTTTTGCAGATCGCTTTCAGCCATCATTTTCACCCTCATCTTATCAACATCATTGTCCGTAGCCAACTTTACACAGTCTGAATTGATCATTACCAGTTTGCTACCGGCAGGTTCTTCTTTCTTTTCGGGCAAAACCGCTTTTGGCTTGTCGGCTTGCTTTGCAATCGCAACCGAAGGCCCGGTTTTTACTGTAGCCGCCGAATCTGCCAGCGGCTCCTGCTCAGGCTTTGCGTCATCCTTTTCTGTTTTAACCGGCTCATCTTCTTTTTTGGCCTCTGCAACTACCTGTTTAACCGGTTCTACTTTATCTTCTGTAACCTGTTTAACAGCGTCCTGCTTCACTTCTTTTTTTTCTTCCGCTGCCGGCTGGGCAACCGCTGCCTTCGGCGTTTCCTCCACAACAGGTTTAGCCGGCGCCGACATTTGAACCACGGCGGTATCCGGCGTTTCCGGTTTGGCAGGCTCGGTTTTAGGTTCCTGTTTCGGCCGGTATAAAGGTTGTGGCTCCTCTGCGGTTGTGGTTTTCATTATCTGGTTCGATTCCAGAATGATGGTAACCGTATCGGTGGCCGATGTTTTCTTTTCCGGAGCTGCACCCCAGGTTTCTTTCTTTATTTGTTCGGCCAGTTCTTCTTTAGTTGGCGCGACAGTTTTTTCAGTTGGTTTTTCCGGTGCTTTATCAGCCTCCTTATTAGGCTTTTCTTCATTGGTCACCACCTCTACCGTCATTTCCCGTTTAACTGATGGCAGCACGGTTTCCTGTTCCGGTTCACTCTTTACTACTTCGGCTGCAGGTGTTTTTTCCGCCCCTTTCTTTTCCTCTTCTATATAAACCGTCACCACTTTGGCCGGCGATTCACTGCTATCGATAAACACCATTTTTGTTTCGCCGTCTTTCGTTTGCTGTTGAATTTTTGCAACCCCGGCAGGCTTTTCATTCAGCGGCTTTTCTTTAGGATCGTATTTTGTTACCGCACTATCTGCAACGGGATTTTTACTGAGCCGGGCGGTATCAGCGCTGCCTTCTGCTGCTTTTGCCGTTTCCACCAGTGGCGGCAGATCGGGCGGTTCAACCGCATCAACTTTTACCACCTGCACTGCGGCGCTATCCTGCACCGGTTTTTCTTCTTTTTTCACCTCCTGCAACTTTTCCTCCGTACCTGCCACTGTTGGCGCGGCAAGGCTTTCCTTTTTTACGATGGAGGTATATAGAACGGCAGAATCATTCACTACGGCGGCCATCAGGGTAGCGAACGCATCATCTTTTTTGCGTTCGCCATACAGCAGGGCGCTGCTTCCGGCCTCTTTTAACGGCTTTATGATCTCATCAGTTTGCCAGTTGCGCAGCGCCCATCCCTTTGAACCGTTCTTCATAAGTTCATACCCATGGTCCCTGTTATGCAGGGGGATCGAAAAGCGCTGGGGCTGAACGGTATGTTGCGGGAAACCCACCTCAAAACTGCACGTTTTATCACTCAATCCGGAGATCACCAGGTGCCCGATGCTGGAGGAACTATATACCTTATCGCCTATTTGCACATAGAACGGTTGCCAGTTCTCCGATTGCAGATAGACAAATAAAGACTGCTGTGCCAGTGCCGTTGTACATGAAACCATACAAAACCCTGTTACAAACATCAACATCTTTATAACGCGGTAAGGATTGCTCATAAGAGCAAATCTAATTAATTGCCTTTTCATGTCAGCCACTTATACTTTTTTTTACATTTATTAAGGAACTGCACGCCTATCTTTACGACCTAAATTCTAAATTTTCAATATGAAGAAGCTTTCGTTACTGATACTGGCCCTGGGAATACTGCCTGCTGTTTGGGCGCAACCGCACGAAGAGGCGGCCCGGGACACCACCTGGAAAGAGCTGTACCGGGAAAGCGCTCCGCGTATTAACGATCTGGTTCACACCAAACTGAACGTTAAGTTCGATTACAGCAAATCTCAAATGAACGGTAAAGCCTGGATCACCCTGGCCCCCCACTTTTACCCCACCGATTCGCTTACCCTCGATGCCAAAGGCATGGATATTCACAAATTAGCCATTGTAAAAGGAGCTTCTTCTAAACCCCTGAAATTCGATTACGACCAATGGAAACTGGATATCAAACTCGACAAAACATATAAAGGTGGCGAAAAGTATACCATTTATATTGAATACACCGCCAAACCCGATGAAGTAAAAGTACAGGGCAGCGCCGCCATCACCGATGCCAAGGGTTTGTATTTCATTAACCCCAGAGGCGAAGAAAAGGATAAACCCACCCAGATCTGGACGCAGGGTGAAACCGAAGCTACTTCGGTATGGTGCCCCACTATCGACAAACCCGATCAAAAAACAACCAACGAGATCAGCATGACCGTTCCGGCCAAATACGTTACCCTGTCAAACGGTAAACTGGCCGGTCAAAAGAATAACGGCGACGGCACCCGCACCGATACCTGGAAAATGGACCTGCCGCACGCCCCCTACCTGTTCTTTATGGGTGTTGGCGAATATGCCATTATCAAAGACACCTACAAAGGCAAAGAAGTTAATTATTATGTAGAAAAAGAATATGCGCCCGTAGCCCGCAAAATATTCGGCAACACCCCCGAAATGATGGGCTTCTTTTCAAAGGTGCTTGGTGTGGAATATCCCTGGGTAAAATATTCACAGATCGTGGGCCGCGACTATGTTAGCGGCGCTATGGAAAACACCACCGCCACCCTGCACCAGGAAAGCGCCCAGCAGGACGCCCGCGAACTGCTCGATGGCAATGCCTGGGAAAGCACCATCGCCCATGAACTGTTTCACCAATGGTTCGGCGACCTGGTTACCTGCGAAAGCTGGAGCAACCTTACCCTGAACGAATCATTTGCCAACTACAG
>CBIHPC010000406.1:0-5011 GCA_966211305.1 uncultured Niastella sp. | reverse complement strand
CTTTTGCAGGGGATAATTGTACAGGAAAGCAACCAGCAGTGATGTCACTACTTTTGAAATGGCGTAGTGTAAGCCGGCCTGGGAGGCGAATACATATACGCCGCCCGTGTTCAATACCAGATTGCCGGCCCATACCAGCGCATACTTCCCAAGTTGCCTAACCGCCTTATCATCTCCTGCCCTGAAAACCCAATGCCTGCCTATTGAAAAATTTACAATACCTCCCGTTACCGTACCTGTAGCCGCTGCCATTACCACATTTACCTGGCACCATTGTACCAGCAGCATGGTCAATAAAAAATCGCACAGTGATGCTGCCAGCGATGCCACATTGGCTTTCAGGAAAGTGATCATCAAAGCTAATTTGCTAGTGTGCTGATGTGCTAATTTGCTAATTTTCTGATTTGCTAAATGTGTTGACTGATGATGGCGGAATTTGTTACAGGAATTTTCCCATCACCAGTGCCTGCAATATCAGATGTGCATAAATACCCGCCAGTACATCATCGGCCATTACTCCTACACCGCGCGGCAGCATTTCGGCTTTGCGAATGCCCAGCGGTTTTACAATATCGAAAAAGCGGAACAATACACAACCTGTAATGATATACCAGCCATTGTTTGGTAAAAACACCAGCGTTATCATCATGCCTGCCACTTCATCAATAACGATGCGGTTGCTGTCGTGCTCCCACACGGTTTCCATTTGTGTGGCGCTCCACGTACCGGCTGCCAGTAATGCCACCATCAGCAATGCCTGGTATGTAAACCCTATGGGAATAAAATACCAGGCTATGCAAAAAGCAACTGCAGCGACAGTACCTGCTCCTTTATTTAGGAAGCCGATACCGCCTGCAGTTGCTACTATGCCTGCTATGCTCATTATTATCCTATGACCTGTTCGGTTGCCCGAATATGTTTCACCGTGTTGAACTCCGGCTCGTCTTCCTTCATCATATTCCGTAACACTTCTTTCAGTGTGTTCAGCTGTTTGAAAACATCATTTTCAGCAGGCACGCCTTCCTGCGTTTGCGGCGATTTCAGATAGAACGATAACCAATCCTGTACACCGTACATGCCTGCGCGCTGGGCCAGGTCGGCAAAAAGCGCGAGGTCAAGCACCAATGGCGCTGCCAGAATGGAATCGCGGCAAAGGAAATTGATCTTGATCTGCATCTGGTAATTCAGCCAGCCGAAGATGTCGATATTGTCCCAGCTTTCTTTGTTATCGCCGTGCGGGGGATAATAGTTGATGCGGATCTTATGGTACAGATCGCCGTAGAGGTCGGGATGCAGATCGGGCCGCAGGATGTCTTCCAGTACACCGAGCTTCGATACTTCCTTCGTTTTGAAATTCTCTTCATCATCCAGTACCAGTCCATCGCGGTTACCCAGAATGTTAGTGGAGTACCAGCCGGTAACACCCAGCGAACGGGCTGCCAGTCCGGGCGCCACGATCGTTTTCATCAGCGTTTGGCCTGTTTTAAAATCCTTGCCGCCGATAGGCGTTTTTGTTTTGTTGGCCAGTTGCACAATGGCAGGTATATCGGTGGTAAGGTTAGGGGCGCCATTGATAAAAGGAATGCCCTGGCTTACGGCCGCATAGGCATACACCATACTGGGCGCAATAGCCGGGTCATTGTTCTTCAAGCCTGCTTCAAATGCAGCGATGGATTCATGCACCGCAGCAACTTCAAGGTATTTTTCGGTTGAACCGGTCCATACGATCACTACGCGGCTTACTTTATTTTCTTTTTTGAACGTTTCAATATCCCTTATCAGTTCCTGGGCGGCATCCCATTTGGTAGCTGATTGTTTAATGAACTTCCCGTCGAGGTTCCTAACATAATCCCTGTCGAAAACGGCTTTCATAGGCCTGATGGTTTCCAGCTCGGGCTTCAGTGCATTCAGCAAATGCTGGTCGAGCACCTTCGCATGGCTGGCCGCTTCGTACACGTTGTCCTCATAAATATCCCAGCCACCAAAAACCACGTCTTCGAGTGATGCCAGTGGTACAAAATCCTTTATCAGCGGAAAACGGTCGCCTTTTCCTTCACCCAGTTCAATATGACCGGTTTGGGTAAGCGATCCAACCGGCTTCGACAAGCCTTTCCTGGTGGCGATAACGCCTGCGATCATAGTAGAAGCTACAGCACCTAAACCAGGAAGCAGGATGCCTAATTTTCCTTTTGCCGGTAACATTTGTTCTTTCATAAAACCTTAATTTTTCTTATATAAATTATAACCACTTTTGTTCTCTGTACCATTGTAATGTTTCCCTGAGCCCCTGCTCGAGCGGATATTGCGGACGAAAACCTAAATGCGTTTTTGCTTTTTCGATACTGCATTGCCAGTTAATGCCCGTTAGCTCCTGCAGTTTCTCCCTGTTCAGCACCGGGGTTTTACCCCGCCATGCATATAATTTTTCCAGGGTAAAGGCAATTCCTTTTACCATTTTATGAGGCAGGTGTAATCGTAATGTGTTCTTCTGTAAGATCCATTTGCAAAGACGGGCAAGTTCGTACTGATCGTAACTTCCGCCATCGGAGATATGGTAAGTTGCCTGTGATTTCTGGGAGAACAACGAATCGATGGTCACCGCAGCCAGGTCTTTCACGTATACAAAACTTAACTGCTGAACGCCCCTGCCGATATAGGCTTCTATTCCGCGGTTGATGGAACGCAGCATGATGAGGATATCGCGTTCACGCGCACCGTACACCGCCGTTGGGCGAAGCACCACCAGCGGCAACTGCGGCAATGCGTGTAATTTTTGTTCTGCCAGCAGCTTGCTTCTGCCGTATGCGGTTACCGGCGCCGGCGTTACGTCTTCCGTGAGCAGGGTGTTACGGTCGTTGAGCGGACCAACCGCCGCCAGGCTGCTCATAAAAACAAACCGGGTGATCTGTTTGCCCGGGACCTTTAACGCGGCGTTTGCCAGATTGAGCGTATACCCGGCATTGATGGTGTCATACGCCTGCTGTGAACCGGCGCGGGTAGCGCCGGCGGCATGTATAATATATTTACTGCCGGTGGCGGCCAGTTGTTTCACCAGCATTTCCTCATTGGTATAATCCAGTTCACAGAATTCTAGATCAAAACCCTTCAGGTGATCGATAACACTGCCCGGCCTTACCGCAGCGCATACGGCCAGTCCTTTTTGCAGCGCGGCTTCAATAAGGTGAAAACCTATAAACCCGCTGGCGCCTGTTATCAATACTTTTTCTTTCATTACTGTACTTCTGGTAACGGCTTTTCATAAATGCGGTAGCGTTTATAAATTTTGCCATTAATGCTTTCAATTCCTTTATTCATCATTTCATTGTGTTCGAGGATCCAGGATGCTTCTGCGCCTTTCATTCCCCGGGCGCCAACGCGTTTAATTATCGCTGCATAAAAACAGGCTTCAATGCCCATCTTCCTGTATTCTTTATTTACACCCAGCGCCAGTACGCGAATGCGGTCGATCTTTTTCATATTGAACAACAGTTTGAAGATGCCGGTTGGCAGCAGTCTTCCCCGCCGTACTTTTATCAGGATCTGGTTGATATCGGGTATAGCCAGGGCAAAACCTATTTGTTTGCCATTGTGTTCGGCTATGAGGCAAAACTCTTCATCGAGCACCAGTTTCAGGTCTTTCGCCAGGTAACTGAACTCGTTATCCGTCATCGGTACAAAGCCGAGGTTCTTGTCCCAGGCGGCATTGTATACTTCGCGCACTTTATTCGCTTCGTTGGCGAGGTCTTTTTTATTTACGGGCCGTATGGTGATATTGTTCCGGCGCAGCCTGTTCAGCAATCTTTCTTCGAGCAATACCGGCCGTTTGCCTACCGATTCCAGGGAAAGGTCCCATGCCAGCAGGTCTACTTTCTTTTGCAGCGACAGCATCTCAAGCAGGGAGGTATAATAAGGTTTATTATACGTCATCATGGCCAGTGGCGGTTTGTCAAAACCATCGATCAGCAAACCGCATGGTTCATTGGTTGATGGGTTCACCGGCCCGATGAGGGTAGTGGCGCCCTGGTCTTTGAGCCATTGTTCCGCCGAGGTGAACAGCGCCGATGCCGCTTCCATGTCGTTGATGCATTCAAAAAAGCCAAAGAACCCATCGGTTGTATTGTTGAACCGGTTATGGTTATTGTTCAGGATGGCGGCAATTCTTCCAACGATGGCATGGTCTTTATAATAAAGGAATAACTGCATCTTTGAATGTTCATGAAAAGGGTGTTTGCCGGGCGTCAGCAGATCACGCTGTGCGATAAACAATTCAGGAACATAATTGGCGTCTTCTTTATACAGCTCATGCGGGAAATCGATGAAGTCCTTTAACTGTTTTTTGGTATTTACATTAACTATACCGGTCATGCGCTTTCTTTTTTCAGTTTCAGGTCAATACCCAGCATCAGGGCTGTTTTCTTCATTTTATCCACCGCTTCTTCGATCTGGTTGAAGGAATGGGTGCTCATGAGCGAAAGCCTTATGAGTGACGACTCTGAAGGCACTGCGGGGGATACAACGGGGTTTACAAAAACGCCGTCGTCCTGCAGGGCTTTGGTAAACAGGAATGTTTTGTGATTGTCGCCAATGCGTACCGGTATGATGGGGCTTTGTGTTTCACCGGTATCGAAACCCTGTTCCTGCAACAGGCCCATCATATAATTGGTATTGTCCCACAGTTTACTGATGCGTTGCGGCTCCTCTTCAATAATATCGAGAGCGGCTATAACGCTGGCGGTAGACGCGGGCGTCATGCTGGCGCTGAAAATTAACGCGCGGGCCTTGTGTTTCAGGTAATCGATCACTTCACTATCGCCTGCAACAAAACCGCCGAGTGAAGCAAGCGACTTGCTGAAGGTGCCCATGATGAGGTCGGTTTCAGCGGTAAGGTTGAAATGCGAGGCGGTGCCTGCGCCATTCACGCCAATAACGCCTAAGGCATGTGCATCATCTACCATAACGGCAGCGTTATATTTATCGGCAAGTGTTGTAATAGCGGGAAGATTGGCGATAT
>CBIHPC010000405.1:0-5029 GCA_966211305.1 uncultured Niastella sp. | reverse complement strand
GAAACAACGCAGATGTTCAAAGAGAGAGTATTTGCAATTATGTATGAATATTACACGAAGAACGCTAAGTGAATTAATGAAGCAAATTAGCTAATGTGATAATGTGATAATGGAATACCCACTAATCAGGAACAGTTGTCAATTCCGCCTGTATCTGCTTTTGGCTTTCAGCTTACTGATAGAAATACCTCGTTCTGTTCAGTTTCAGATCGCGCAAAATGCCCGACTTCGGACTGATAGTAAAGTTAAAGTAGCGGTTCCTTCCTACCGGAGATACATTCACGCTTAACTGCCAGCAGTGCATTTCGCGCGAAATATACATGGTATAATATTGTATAGCCGAGGTTTTGATATCATAGTTACCGCTCATTCCAATCTTCCACTTGGGGGTAAGATTGAAATCACCATTAAAGGCTACGTTCGAATAGGAAATGGTTTCCCAACCAGAAAAATCGCTTTTGAACTGCCGGCTGAAGTTCATCGAATACGACAGGCTCAGCGACCAGGGTACATTGAAGTCGGCAAACTCGGCGGGGTTGGCGCGGGCAAACGCCAGTTGCGCCTGTTGCTCTTCGGGGGTTAACATCCCCTCCTGCCTCATCGACTCTTCTCTTTGCTGCGCCGCTTTTTTATCTTTTGCCTGGCTTTGGAACGAAGTTGAGATCGCAATGTTGCCATTGGTGATGCGGCCAACCCGGCTCAGGGAGAACTTCTCGCCTTTCCACATATATTCTTTCGTTCTGTAACCCATGGTATCGGTCTTATACGGATCGAGGGTGGCGCCGGCGGTGATATTGATCTTTTCGAACAACGTACTACGCACATACAAACTGAACGGCGACAGTTTAAATGAGTCGGCCACCAGGTTGTAACTGCTGGTAAAACCAAAACCATCTATCAGCCTGATCTTTTTCAAGCCGCCATCGGCAGTATCTTTTTTCGACCGCACTTTGGCTTCAATATTATTATCGATACCAAAACTTATACCGCCAAAAACACCTTCGCTGGGCGGGCCGTAAATACTTCCATCAAAATACGAGAAGCGTTGTTCACGCCCCATCGTATCAATTTGTACGGGTTTATAAAACTTTGAACCCAGATCGGGTTTATAGCTGAAAGAGACCGTTGGCCTTACCGTATGGCGAACAGCGGCAATCGGGCTGTTCTTGCCAAACCCCGCAAACATCCCATACATGGCCGTATTTACACCCACACTGAATGAAACGTCACTGGCCCGGTACAATCCCTTTGTAACAGTAGTATCAAGTTTACGGTCGTTATCATTCCATTTTCTTTCCAGTTTTTGCGAATACCATTTTTCCTGGTAGCTGATCCCCGGTGAGATCTGGAACGGACCCAGTTGCGGCAATGATAATTGAATGGGTATAGCGTGCTGGGCGCCCCACTGCATGGTATCGAGTATTTTGGCAACACTGAAATCCTGCTCATAAAAGCTCACCTGGTTGGCCAGGGTAGAATTTAAACCAATACCCAACTTATGATACCATTTCTGTGTACCGGCAAATTCCTTCGGTTGAAAAGGATATAATGTATTTACGGTGAACGCCAGGTTGGGCAGGTTCAGGTTAATGACCCGCGTCTGGTTGTTCTGGTTATGGTTCGCCGTAGCGGTGAGGTTATACTTCGTACCCCAGGTTTTGGAGTACGCTATCGATGAGTTCAGCGAGTTGTTGAAGTTCGCCTGGGGGTTATTTAATATAAACTGGTTGTACTTGGTTGAAGCTATGTTCACGTTGGCCGAAAAACTGGTTCCCGGCCGGGCGCGGCTGTCAACCGTATGGCTCCAGTTTACGCTGTACGTTTTGGTAGTGGTGAATTCCTGTTTTGCGGTGTTCGACAAAACGCGCGACGACTGGTACGACAGGTTCATTTGTCCGTTATACCGGTAGCGTTTACGGTACGTAGGGGTAAGGAACAGCGAATAACCGCCATAGGAATACAGGTTGGTGCGCATGGTAACATCAAAATACTCGTTGATCACCTTATAATACCCCAGTCCTTCCAAACCCAAACCGAATTGGTCGCTCTGTGAAAATTGCGGCGGCAATAAACCCGAGTGGCGGCCCTGCGATAAAGGGAAGAATCCGAACGGTATATAAATAGGAATGGGCACCCCTTCAAACTCGGGGTGAATGGGCCCTGAGATCGCCAGTTTCTGGCTTACCATTTTCATTTTATTGGCGCGGAAGGCAAAGTGCGGCGTATCGAGGTTACAGGTAGTAAACTGTGAACGGTACGCATAATAATCGGTTTCGTTTATTTTTTTCACCTTTTCACCGATCACCAGCATTTCTCCCTGCTGCGTAATACTTCCCTGCGTAAGCCCTTTTTGCGTTTTGAAGTTGTACTTCATGATATCCGACGATATTTTACTGTCGGCCTGCACCATCACCGGCCGCCCGATAATATTACCTGCCGTATCTTTACGGTACGTGGCCGTAACCAGTTCAGTGCCCTGGTCAAGTTCAATACTATCGGCAGACAGATCCATATCCTTATACTTGATATTCCCTTTGCTGTACAACGTGATCTTTTTTTCCGGAACATTCAGCACCATACTGTCCGATGCCTTGTAGGATACCGGTGCATCGAGCGAATCGGACGACACCGGAACATTAACGGTATCAATTTTGTTTATTACTGTATCTTTCCCCGGAATGGTATCGGTGAAGCGCGGAATGGTATCGGACCTGCGGAGAAGAGAGTCAGGCTTTTTTGGAATGGTATCTGAAGTACCGGCTGAGCGTGGTACAGGTTTAGTTGTACCCTGCTCAATTCTGGTTAAGGAATTGTCAAAATAGGGTAAGTTAAAATAATTAGCCCAAATATCAGACGTTAATAGCAAAAGCCATACAGATAAAATCAGGGCCGAACCATCTTTTAAATTATTTTTGCGTCCGTTCATCATATGCAGGTGGTGGGCAAAAATAGGTATTAATGCATTAAGAATATGTGAAGATTAAAGTCGCCTAAATTCTTGAACAATAAATGAATAATAAAAATTTATATCGCTGCGTAAAAAGCTTTTTTGTTGCAGGAATTTTCATGTTTGCCACAATAAGCGCATGGGCGCAACAGAAACCCGTACTGAGCACTATTATTATCGACCCCGGCCATGGCGGGAAAGACCCGGGTGCGCATGGACAGATTGCGACGGAAGCTGAGATCGCGCTGTCTATTTCCCTTAAACTGGGTAAGGTGCTGGCCGAGGAACTGCCCGAAAGTAAATTGATATTTACCCGCACTACCGATGTATTGCCCGGCGGCGCAACCAATATTCATGACGCGCTGGAGTACCGTGCCAACCTGGCCAACCAGTCAAAAGGCGATCTGTTCATCGCCATACACTGTAATGCAACCGGGGCAAGGGCCGGCGGCTGGTATGCCAAACGCGTGGTAGGGCATAAAAACGTGGTAAGGTATGTTGGCAGGGGCTCAAAAAGACGTAAAAAAACCGTTCGCGTTCCCATATACGAAAGCTATTGGGTAAAGAATACCAGGCGCGGCACCGAAACGTACATCTGGGCGGCCGACCGTACCGGGTTCAAGGGCGACGCCATTCGGGAAGCCGACACACAAACGGGAGAAAATGTTGAGGACAGCACCAATCAACTCGACCTGAATTCGCCCGAAGCCATCATTCGCGGGCAGTTATATGCAAAGAAATACTTTGCCAAAAGCCTTTTGCTGGCTACGTTGGTGGAAGAAGAATTTGAAAAAGGCGGCCGCTTAAGCGAGGGTGTAAAACAACGGAATGAAAAAGGCATCTGGGTGTTGCAGGCCACTGGTATGCCCAGTATCCTGGTTGAAACCGGTTTTGTTACCAATACAGAAGAAGAACAATACCTCGTAAGTGAAAAAGGACAGGATGAAATAGTTGCCCAGATCGTCAACGCCATTAAACGTTACAAGGCTTCCCTCGAAGGCGGTACCGCGCCGGTTCAGGAAATGCAGGTGAACCCGTAAGGGAGTACAGGGTGCGGGAGCAGGGCGCCCTGGTTACAGGTAACAGGCAACAGCCTCCTGACTTTAGTAAATCTTTCACAACCGGGCACGTAAAACCCCTATGTAATTTATAGTAAGATAATTGCCACCTGGCAATTTATCATAACCTGTCCCGACTTTGGTCGGGATTATCACATTGGTTTTTAATATTAACTAATTGATAAGCCACTTGCAGCACTATCTTTGCGTTATACCGGATATAGATTGAAGTTTAAAATCCCCCGGAATTCATGCTGCAGAAATTGATTTATTGCCTCCTGGGCACCGGCTTATGCATTGTTCTCGCTTCGTACAGAACAGCTCCTGCCCTGCCCCGGCCTTTAAAACACGGCATCAATACCATAATTATTGATGCGGGTCACGGTGGTCGCGATCCGGGGGCCCGTGGGCGCATTTCCACCGAAAAAAAGGTTTGCCTGGCCATTGCCCTTAACCTGGGCAGGCAGCTGAAAGCGCAATTCCCCGATACCAAAATATATTATACCCGCATGACCGATAATTACCCGGAAATAAAGTTCCGGGCAGATTATGCCAATCGAAATAAAGGCGACCTGTTTATTTCCATCCACGCCAATGCAGCCCCCCGCATCAAACACAAAAAGTTCATTGGCTACAAAACGGAAACTTACTATATAAAAAAAGGGAAAAAACGCATAAAACAAACCCGCCGGGTAAAAAACTACAGGATCACTTACACCAATAGTCCCCTGCGCGGCGCCGAAACCTATATCTGGGCGGCCGACCGCTCGCAAATAAAGGGGGAATCCGTTTCGAACCGCATGGCCGAAGAGGTAGGAAACGGCGAATACGTGCCCAATCTCAATCACCCCGAATTCAAAGCCAAATCATTGTTATGGGCCAAACGTTATTTCAATAAAAGCCTGTTGCTGGCCACACTGGTGCAAAAGGAAATAGCGAAAAATACCCGTTTGCTCAACCGCGGGGTTAAACAACGGAATGAAAAAGGCATTTGGGTATTACAGGCTACCGCCATGCCCAGCAT
>CBIHPC010000404.1:0-5035 GCA_966211305.1 uncultured Niastella sp. | reverse complement strand
AACTGTTAGAAAATGAATTTTTCAGCAAGGTTAGAATATTGACACGCAGACCCATCACCCTTAATCATCCCAAAGCCGACGTTCAGGTGGTTAATTTTAATGATGAAAAAGACATTGCAGCCAGGATCGATATCGGCGATGTGATCTTTTGCGCCATTGGTACCACGCGAAAAAAAGTAAAGGGTAATAAGACCGAGTACCGCAAGGTCGATTACGATATTCCCATCATCACCGCCCGGCTGGGCGTTCAGCATGGCTTCAATCAATTTCTACTGGTTTCGGCTATTGGCGCCAATCCGCTGGCGGCCAATTTTTACCTGCAGCTGAAAGGCTGTATCGAGGAAGACATAACCGCACTCCCCTTCGAATGCATTCACATTTTCAGGCCGTCGGTTCTCATGGGCAAAAGAGAAGAATTCAGGCTGGGTGAAAAGATAGGCGAAAGTTTTATGAAAGCAGTTTCATTCCTGCTATTGGGTGGCTGGCGCAAATACAAACCAATCGCCGCTGCCGATGTTGCGAAATCGATGGTCGCCGCCGCCAATAAAGAAGCGCCGGGCGTGCATATATATGAATATGATGAAATGGAAGAATTAATTAGATAATTTGATAATTAATTCATTCCCATTATCACATTTGCTAATTATCACATTAGTATTTATACGATTGCAGGAAATAAAAATCGCTCCTATATTGGCAGAAAGTTTAATACTTTAAAATGCTTATATTTTAAATCTATTATGCTTTATTGTCATTAATAATCATACCCTCTGAACAAACATTATTAATTATGAAAAGAACGTACCTGCAATTTTCGGCAGCCGTACTGGCAGCCGCTACCCTTCTTTCGTGTCAGAAAGATATGTCGGGCAGATCCGGATCTGTTTCTGATCTGGACGGTTCCTCAAAAGTTACACCATTATCAACAGTTGAAATTTCCTGCGGTCAACATCGCACACAAACACAGGGCGGCTGGGGCTCCAACCCTTCAGGCAATAACCCGGGGGCCTACCTGCATGCGAATTTTGATGCTGCTTTTGGTGAATTAACGGTTGGTTGCGCCCCGGGCAACTATTATATTAAGTTAACTTCCGCCCAGGCAGTTACCGATCTGTTGCCTACCGGCGGCAAGCCTGCGGCACTGACTTCCAACGTTACCGATCCTGCATCGGTTAAGAGTGTGCTGGTTGGACAAATTGTTGCGCTGAAACTTTCAGTAGGCTTCGATGCGTATGATGCCGGTTTCGGCGGTTCAAATATTGAGCTGGGCGATATGATCATTGGCAGTGGCCCATTCAAAGGTTTATCTGTTTATGACTTTCTCAATATTGCAGAACAGGTGTTGGGCGGATGCAACACAGCGTTCACCGTTACGCAGGTTAATGAAACCGCTTCTTCTATAAACCAAAACAATGTCGACGGCAAAACCAATAACGGCTTCCTGGTTTGTCCCGATGGCGATGGCGGCGGCGACCCCGACCCGATTGAATTTTAATTTGATAATTCGATAATTGGATAATCCCGCAGAGCGGGACAGGTTGTGATAATGCAAACAGGGTTCCGAAAGAAACCCTGTTTGCATTAATGTATATCTGTATTCAATTATCAAATTATCACTTAGCAAATTATCACATTTTACATTGCGTCTACGTCCGCTATCACTACCACATTCCTGAACCGCTTGTCGTTGTGCAGTGCTGCTATCTGCTCCTGAATGTAGCGTTTGCATCTTTGTATCAACTCCCCATCCTTAGGCAGCTTTATCAGCAATTCCATCAGGAACTGGTTGCGTATGCGGTTCACCACCGGTTCTGCCGGTCCTACCAGGAATTTTCCATATTCTGCATTCAGCGCAAAGGTCATCATCTGCGCGGCAGCTTCAGCCACTCCCTTATCCTTGTGCTTGAACGTGAGTTGTATCAGCCGCGAGAATGGCGGATAAAAGAACATTTTGCGGCCTTCTATTTCCTGGTTGTAAAACATGCCGTAATCGTGCTGTTGTACAAAATATAATACGGGGTGCTGGGTATTCGAGACCTGTATATACACTTTGCCCTGTTTGTCTTTACGGCCTGCACGGCCACTCACCTGCTCCATCAGCTGAAACGCGCGTTCGTTCACCCTGAAATCGGCAAAACTAAGCAGGCTGTCGGCATCGAGGATCCCCACCAGGTTCACGTTCTCAAAATCGAGCCCCTTCACTACCATTTGGGTCCCTACGAGAATATCGAGCCGGTTCTGTTCAAACTGTTGTATTAAGTTATCGTGCGCCGTTTTACCGCGCACGCTATCGATATCCATACGGGCAACCCGCGCCTTCGGGAACATTTCTTCCAGTTGTTCTTCTATGCGTTCGGTACCGAAATTCCTTTGGGCGAATTTATCGCTGCCGCAGGCCATACACGCATGCACCGGCGGATATACCGTTCCGCAATAATGACAATGCAGTTTATGGGTGTTCTTGTGAAATGTAAGCGTTACGTCGCAATACTTGCAATGCGGGATCCAGCCGCAGGTTTGACAAACCTGGTAAGGCGAATACCCGCGCCTGTTCTGAAATAAGATCACCTGTTTATTTTGTTCTATCGACTGATCGATGGCCGCCTGTAATGCCGGCGTAATAATGATCTTGTTCTTATCGGCTCCGAACATGCGCTTTGTATCAACGATATCGATGGCCGGCAACTGCACCCCGCCAAACCTTTCGCCTAACATGGCCAGTCCATACTTCTGCGATTGCGCATTGAAGTAACTTTCCACCGATGGCGTAGCGCTGCCCAGCAACACATTTGCGTTGAATAACGAAGCGTAATAAATGGCGCCATCACGGGCATTGTACCGCGGCGCCGGGTCCTGTTGTTTATAGGAGGTATCGTGCTCTTCATCAACTACGATCAACCCGAGATCGGTAAACGGCAGAAAGATCGATGAGCGGGCCCCCAGCACTACTTTCAGTTCGCCGGTCTTTACTTTATTCCAGATCTCAACCCGTTCGTTCTGGTTGAATTTGCTGTGATAGATGCCGATATAGCCGCCAAAATGCTTTTGCAGCCGGCGGATAACCTGCGAGGTGAGCGCTATTTCCGGCAACAGGTACAACACCTGTTTTCCCTGGCGGATGTATTTTTCAATAACCTTTATGTACACCTGTGTTTTACCGCTGGCGGTAACGCCATGCAGCAGGCACACCGGTTTGCTTACCAGCTGCTCGCTGATGCTTTCAAACGCCCGTTGCTGGGCAGGCGTAAGCTCAAAATCGATCTGGATATTGCGGGGAAGATATTGCAGGCGGTCTACCTGCCGTTTTTCGAGCCAGAGGATGTTCTTATCGACCAACCCCTTAACCTGCGCATCGGAAGCGCCGCTTTTTTTCAGCAGTTCGCTTTTGGTTACCTCGCCCTGCGTTTTCATCAGGTGCAAATAAGCGAGCAGCAGCTCCATTTGTTTTTCGGCCCGCTGCAGCTTTTTATCATCGTTCAGCAGGGCCGCCAGCTCGTCTTCATTGTCGTATTTATGGTTCAGCAGTACAAAGGTCTCTTTTTTGGGCGCCCAGGTTTCTTTCAGGGCCTCCCAAACAAAACATACCTTTTTATCGATGAGGCGTTTTATTACGGGATATACCCGGTGCGAATCGAGCACCTGCTGCACTTCGGCCAGCTTTAACTCTTTTTTGATCAACAGCGCTTCCCCTACCAGGTATTCATCATGATCGAGGGTAGAAAAGTCTTCGCCAAACTCTTCATTGTACATGACTACCGTTTCACTGCTCAATTTAAAATGGGCGGGTAATGCCGCAGCCATCACTTCGCCTTCGCTGCACATGTAGTAGCGGGCGATCCATTCCCATAATTTCAGTTGTTGTTCGAAAATAACGGGCTCTGCATCGAGCACATTGAGGATATCCTTTGCCTCGAAGGCTTCGGGTTTTTCGGTATGAAGGCGTTTTACCACGCCGGCGTATTTCTTGTTCTTCCCCAAAACAACCTCTACCCGGGCGCCTGTCCGTACCTGTTCGCGCAGCGATTCGGGCACCGACCAGGTATAGTTCTTTGGCAATGCCAGGGGAATTATGACTTCTGCATACAAAACTAAACTGCTCATTCAACGCCCAAGATACGGAAAGTAAGCTGACTGGTTAACAGGTTGACGAGTTGACAAGGTGTGTTACAGAGGTAAAAATTTAAATGTTCCGGAATATAGGATTGAATTGCCGGGTACCAGTCGCCGGTTTCCGGGGAATACAGGATACAGATCCGGTGTACAGGTACAGGGTAAAAAGTGAGGCTATTTAGTATGAAGGCATGTGTTGCCGGGTATCGGGTACCGGGGGCCGGTGAATACAGGTTACAGATTCAGGTTACAGGTTCCATTTTTAAGTTACCTTTTTCAATACCCAGCGAGCGGGAGCGTAAGCGAATTACAAATAGCACCTGGCGCACAGGCGCCTTTTGTAAAGCTGTATTCCATTATCACATTAGCACATTATCACATTAGCAAATTAGCAAATTATCCACCCCGCTTTATACTCCTTCAACTTCTGCGCCATCACCTGCTGCACTTTTTGCTTCAGCATTTCCACGTCCCTGCCGGTGAGCCCTTCCACCGGTATTTCTTTCAAAAACACCGACCGGCAGCGGCCGGGCGTTAAGCTGAATACCGACCGGTAATGCATACGGTGAAAGGTATCCAGGAACAAAATGGGTTTTATGGGCGTTTGCGTTTCAATGGCAATGCGGAAGGCGCCATCGTACAATTCTTTCAACGGCTTACCGGTTTCGTTAAAAGTGCCTTCGGGAAAAATAAAGATCGATATGCCCCTGCGGATCACCGATTTCAGGATTCGCACGCTATTGGCCCTGTGGGCGGCACTGCTACGGTCGACCGTTACCACGGCATTACGGTATATAAACCCAAATAGCGGCACTTTAGCGACCTCTGCTTTTCCGAGGGCGCGCACCTTTTGCCGGATGGTCTTAACGATCACGGGGGCATCGAGGTAAGAAATATGATTGGCAACGAAAATGTATTGTTTTGA
>CBIHPC010000403.1:0-5053 GCA_966211305.1 uncultured Niastella sp. | reverse complement strand
CAGGATTTTTAAAAACCGAATCGATCAGCTTTTTGGTCAATGCAACAGCCGGGTTATTAAGCAGGGTATTGAAAGCAGCCAGTTGCGCAGGCGGTGCATTCTTATAATAGCGGTCGATATTGTTTTCGAACTTTCCGCGCAGCCTCGCAAATTCGGCATATTCTTTATTACGAAATCCCTTATCTACCAATGCAAGATGCAGGTGCATCCTGATCTGGCCTAAATAGCCTTTTGCGGTTAACAGGTACAGGTGCGTTTCTATCAGGTTCCTGATCTCGGGATCACGTACATTACGATAAGTTATATTCGCATCATCCAGAAGCAGTATGCTCATGATGGCATATCTCCTGGCCAGCGTGTCAATGTTTAATGTTAATTGATTGATGCCGTTGCGTAAATCGGGCAAAATGTCCAAAGAGGTGAAGTCTTTATTCTTTTTCTGTTCTGTCAGCAACTGTTTGAAGGCGGAAATGGCCCTATCGGTTTCAACCCGTTGCATCAGCATTTCGGCTTTTTCATCCTTACCGCCACTGCCGGTAAAAGAGATAGAGAAACCACGTTCTTCCATCAGATTGTGAACGACATCGGATATGCGTTCAATTTCAAACACATCATTATAAACCCGGTGAATATTCCTTTTTTTGGCAAGTTTGTCCATTACATCTACGGCCAGAAAATACACCAGGGCGGCCAGCGGAATGAGGGAGACAAGCAGTAATTTGTTCCTGATCGACAGGTTTCGGATAAACTCCATAGCAAAATGCAATTATGCAGTATTACACCTGTAATTACTGCAAGTATATAAATTTGCTACTACAGACCTTTAACCTGTTCAATTGTAAGCCGGTAATTCCATGCCCTACCAGCCTGGCCCTTTTTCTATCAGGAATCTTAAAAAACCGGTTGTACTTATCAGAAGCTTTAAACGAATTTGTCCTGTAACATGTTGGACTGGTTGAAATTACGAAAATTATCTGAACTTAATGAATTAATAATTAATGGCCTTTATCATGGATTTTATAGTTTGTAGCGGTACGATTTAACGTAAAAACACCCGATTTTTAGTTTAAAACAGTAAGCCACAAACTTTTGCCACCTCATTTCCACATAATAATGATACGCTACAAACCATTGGAAGCCCATTGCTAGTTTAAAACTGTACGCCACAAACCAATACAACAGGCAATTAGCAAGGGAGTCTGAAATGAAGCTTGAATTAAAAAAGGCACCCCGCGGTTGCGGGATGCCTCTCTTTTCAACATAATCCTAAAATCTAAATCATTTCTATGATTCGTCTTTCATCATATTAACGTTAATTCTATAACTGGTCGTATTTGAATTATTGTCATTTTTTTCAACCGGAAAGAATAGCGAATGGCCTGGTAAAAAGTGCAGTAATGGTTGTTTTAAAACCAGTCCGAAAACAAAACCGCCCCCGTATTACCCCAACGGTTTGCAACCAGGCGGTTTGTTTTCAGAACAATGTGATCCTTAGTTTCCTGTACCTCCCAATAAAACGTTTGGGACTACCCGTATACATTTTTGCCAGGTTGCCGGCGGGCCTCATCGATCAATGAAGAGCCAACACCTGAATTATTTAACATCTGTTGTATTTCTGCTGTTGTTTCTACGAACCATTGCCTGCAGGCATAAACCGGCAGCTTTCTTAATGAATGGTGAAATTAATAGTCAAAGCTTATACCGGGGGTATATGAACGTATAATTGAGGGTATCAAAATGTTTCAGGGCGCAATTATTTTGTCTATTCAAACGGTACATTTTGTCAACTGACGCCTTTTTTGATCCCGGCCTGGTAGGCAGATGGTAATTTTCCGTATTCGGTCTTGAAATACTTCGAGAAATATTTCGGATTGTTAAAGCCGGTTTCATACGCTACTTCCGCCACGGTCATATTTGTTTTTTCCAATAATTGTGCAGCCCGTTGTAAACGCAGGGTTCGTATAAATTCGATGGGGGTTTTTCCGGTAAGTACAAACAGGCGTTTATATACGGCAGCACGGCTTAACAATAAAGCACGGCTCAACTCCTCTACCGAAAAATCGGAATTGCCTATATTTTTCTCAACGATCGCCAATGCATCCTGTACAAATTTCTCATTGGGGTCATCTACCTGCACATCGGTTGTTTTTACCGCTAGCTGTTTTGTGAAGGCCTGTTTAAATGATTGTTGCTGACGCAACAGGTTCTTTATTTTACTTACGAGGATCTCAAAGTTGAATGGTTTGGTCATGTAATCGGCCGCCCCGGTTTCCAGTCCCTGTAGCTGTTGTTCTTCACTGGTAAGCGCCGTTAACAAAACCACCGGAATGTGCCTGGTGCGCGGGTCCTGTTTTATCTTCTCACATAATTCAATACCATTCATTACCGGCATACTGATATCGCTTACAATAATGTCGGGATGAACCGACAGGGTTTTCTGCCACCCTTCCCTCCCGTTCACTGCTTCGGCAATATTGAAATACTCCCGCAGGTTATCTTTCAGGTAAAACAAAAAGTCTTCGGTGTCTTCAACCAGCAGCACGGTATGTTCTTTTTTACCGGAAGCGGCCTGAGCGGTTGCTTCGGTAACGCTTTCTGCTGTTATTGCCATAACCCCGTTTGCGACAGGTGCCACAGTCGCCGGTTTCACTTCTTTAACCGGCAATACAACGGTAAAAGCCGATCCCCTGAACTCTTCGCTCTCTACGCTGATAGCGCCGCCCATAAGGCTTACAAACTCTTTGGTAATGGCCAGGCCGATACCGCTTCCCTGGTTTACCATGGTGCCGGGCACATCATGCTGAAAGAAGCGCTCAAATATTTTCTCATGGCGACCGGCCGGTATGCCAATGCCTGAGTCTTTTATGGTTATTCCAAGCGAAGCGGTTTCTCCGTTGCCAACCGTATTTAACTCAACTGACACAGTGCCGTTTTCGGGCGTGAACTTAAATGCATTGGAAAGCAGGTTGAAAATAATGCGCTCGAGTTTATCATGGTCGAAATGCGTATACAGGTTTTTCACTGAAGCGGAATAGGAAAACCTGATCTGTTTTTTCTCTGCGATATCGGCAAACGAACCGGCTGTTTCTTCAATGAATTGCGCAATATCGCCGGCTGTTGCATGTAATTTCAATTCGTGCACTTCCATACGGCGAAAATCGAGCAACTGATTTACCAGGTTCAATAACCGCCGTGCGTTTCGATGGATCAGTTCGAATTGCGAACGGCGGGCGGGCTCTTCATCGGTTCTTATCATTCGTTCGAGCGGGGTCAGGATCAATGAAAGCGGTGTACGAAACTCATGGCTTACATTGGTAAAGAACCGGGTCTTCATCTGGTCAAGTTCGCGTATGCGGCTGGCCTCCTTTCGCTCCTGTTCCAATGCAAAACGCATTTTTGTCTGCTGTATCACCACCCGCCGGGCAAAGAACAGGATAGCGACGGCGGCAAGTATATATAACAGGTATGCCAATGGGGTTTGCCAGAACGGGGCCAGCACAACAATATTCACAGCTACCGCCTGCTCATTCCAAACGCCCTGATCGTTCGAGGCCTTTACATAAAAAGTGTATTTGCCGGGATCGAGATTGGTGTACGTCGCTTTGCGTTCACTGCCATCGGTATACAACCAGTTATTGTTAAAGCCCTGCAACCGGTAAGCGTATTTGTTCTTTTGCGTATTGATATAACCCAGGGCGGCAAACTCGATGGAGAAAATATTTTCATCATAGCGCAGGGTAATGGTTTCGGTTTCTGCAATGGCTTTTTGCAGAATAACCTGGCTGCTTATTTTATCGCCCGGTGCTATGTTCTGGTTAAATACCTGTAAACCGGTGAACACCACCTTCGGCGCCGGTGTGCTATATTTTAAATTCGCGGGGTTGAACAGGTTAAACCCGTTGGGTCCGCCAAATACCAGCTCGCCGTTCCTGGTTTTTAAAGCGGCGTTTTCATTGAACTCTTTTCCCTGCAGGCCATCGGCACGATCGTAGTTGATGCAGCTTATACCCAGCCCCGATCGGTCGCCGATACAGCTTATGCGGCTGATGCCATTGGGAGTGCTCACCCACAGATCACGTGCATTGTCCTCTACGATATTCAGGATCGTATTATCAGGCAAACCGTCCTCTTTTCTGAAAACCCTGAAGGAATTGTTTTGCGGATCATACAGGTTCAGCCCGTCGCGGGTGCCCACCCACATGTTTCCGTGGCTGTCTTTGAAAATGCTGATAATATTGTCGTTGCTCAGTTTTGTTTCGCGGCCCAGCATTTGGGTAAACACACCGGTTTTCCTGTTTAGCACATCGATACCATAACTGGTGCCTACCCATAGATTCCCCTGGCTGTCCTCTGTAATGTCGGAGACATAACCCATATGCACCGAACCGGGCGCCATTGGTTTGTAATGAATAAAGCGGTTGTTGGCCCTATCGTATTTCTCGAGGCCCGACTCCAGCGTTCCGATCCAGAGATCGTTGTTACGGTCTTCATAAATTTCCCAAATGCGGTTATCAGACAGGCTGCTGCTGTCTTTTTCGCTATGGCGATGATGGGTAAACGTTTTTCCGTCGTAACTATCGAGCCCGCCAAAAAAAGTGCCTATCCATAATACGTTGGCATGATCGATGAGCAGGCTTACAATTACATCATTGGAAAGACTGTTGTCGTTGGCGGAACTATGCCGGTATTGTTTAAAGGTATTGTTCGTGCGGTCGAAATAAATAAGCCCGCCACCGTTGGTGCCGATCCACAGGTTGCCTTTGGCATCTTCTACAAAGCGGTTCACATCATTGTAGGGCAAACTGGCGCCGGCGGTTGCATCGTGCCGGTATAAGGGGAATTGAATTATACTTTCGTGATAATAGTTAATGCCCTGTTTAAATGTTCCTATCCAAATGATCCCCAGGTCATCTTTATACAGATCGGTGAGGCTGTTCATAGAAAGACTGCCGCTATTACCGGGTTCATTCAGCAGCACCTGCACGCTCAAGTTCCTTTTATTGAGAATATTGAGCCCGCCATGATCGGTTGCTATCCATAAAAGCCCTTTGTT
>CBIHPC010000402.1:0-5065 GCA_966211305.1 uncultured Niastella sp. | reverse complement strand
CATCTGACCCAAAAATTAAATATTTTTCAGATGAATAATGAGCTTAGTGCAATTGAGAAAACGGTTCTCACTGATTACAAATATGGTTTTGTAACGGACATTGAAGCGGATGAAGCGCCCCCCGGACTAAATGAAGACACCATCCGTTTTATTTCGGCCAAAAAAAATGAACCGGAGTGGATGCTGGAATGGAGGCTAAAAGCTTATAAACACTGGCTTAAAATGGAGGAACCAACCTGGGCCAATGTTAAGTACGAAAAGATCAACTACCAGGACATTATATATTATTCTGCTCCCAAACAGAAGAAGAAGGTTAACAGCCTCGATGAAATAGATCCCGAATTACGCAAAACCTTTGAAAAGCTGGGTATTTCGCTCGATGAGCAGAAACGCCTTTCCGGTGTGGCCATCGATGCGGTTATCGACAGCGTTTCAATAGGTACTACTTTTAAAGAGCAACTGGGCGAACTGGGTATCATCTTCTGCTCTATCAGCGAAGCCATTCAGGAGCACCCTGAACTGGTAAAAAAATACATAGGTTCGGTAGTTCCCATCACCGATAACTATTTCTCTGCACTGAACTCCGCTGTATTTAGCGATGGTTCGTTCTGTTATATTCCGAAAGGCGTTCGTTGCCCCATGGAATTATCGACCTACTTCCGCATCAATGCTGAAGGCACCGGCCAGTTCGAGCGTACGCTGTTAATTGCCGATGAAGGCAGCTATGTAAGCTACCTCGAAGGTTGTACAGCGCCTATTCGTGATGAAAACCAGTTACACGCTGCCGTGGTTGAGCTTATTGCCATGGAAAATGCAGAGATCAAATATTCAACTGTTCAAAACTGGTATCCCGGCGATAAAGATGGCAAGGGCGGTATTTACAACTTTGTAACCAAACGCGGCATTTGCCAGGGCGCCCATGCAAAAATCAGCTGGACGCAGGTTGAAACCGGTTCATCCATCACCTGGAAGTATCCAAGCGTGATCCTGAAAGGCGACTACTCGGTAGGGGAGTTTTACTCCGTTGCGGTTACCAACAATCACCAGCAGGCCGATACCGGAACCAAAATGATGCACCTCGGTAAAAACACCCGCAGCCGTATCGTATCGAAAGGTATTTCGGCCGGGGTTAGCAATAACAGTTACCGTGGACTGGTGCATGTTGGTAAGAACGCTGCCAATTCCCGCAACTTCTCTCAGTGCGACTCATTGCTGTTGGGCGACAAATGCGGCGCGCATACCTTCCCGTATATTGAAGTAAAGAACAATACCGCCGTAGTAGAGCACGAAGCTACTACCAGCAAAATTGGTGAAGACCAGATCTTCTATTGCAATCAGCGTGGTATCGATACCGAAACTGCCGTTGCTCTGATCATCAATGGTTTTGCCAAAGAGGTAATGAACCAGTTGCCGATGGAGTTTGCGGTAGAAGCGCAAAAACTGCTGGCGATAAGCCTGGAAGGTAGTGTTGGTTAATTAGCTAATGTGATAATGAAAATACAATTGACGATTCACGATTAAAATATATCAAATAACTATGTTATCAATTCACAATTTGCATGCAAGTATTGACGAGAAGAAAATTTTGAAAGGTATCAACCTCGAAATTAAACCGGGTGAAGTGCATGCTATTATGGGACCGAACGGATCCGGAAAAAGCACCCTGGCGTCGGTATTGGCCGGCCGTGAACACTATGAAGTAACAGAAGGTACTGTTGAGTTTGCCGGAAAAGACCTGCTGGAACTGTCTCCCGAAGAAAGAGCCGGTGAAGGTTTGTTCCTCGCTTTTCAATACCCTGTAGAAATACCAGGTTTAAGCACCACCAACTTTATAAAAACTGCGGTGAATGAAGTACGTAAGTACCGTGGCGAAGAACCGCTTGATGCAGTAGCATTCCTGAAACTGATGAAAGAGAAAATGGCACAAACGAACATCGATCAGACGCTGTTGAGCCGTTCTTTGAACGAAGGCTTCTCCGGTGGGGAAAAGAAAAGGAATGAAGTGTTCCAGATGGCAATGCTGCAACCCAAACTGGCAATCCTCGATGAAACCGATTCCGGTTTAGATATTGATGCCATTCGTATTGTGGCCAATGGCGTAAACAAATTACGCAGCAAGGATAACGCCGTGCTGTTGGTTACCCACTATCAACGTTTACTCGATTATATCGTTCCCGATTTTGTACATGTTTTGTATAACGGACGAATTGTAAAATCAGGTCCTAAAGAACTGGCGCTCGAGCTGGAAGAGCGGGGATATGATTTCATTAAGAACGAATTTAAAGTTGAAGCTTAGTACAAATAACAGTCGGTAACAGGTTTCAGGTTACAAGTTACAGGGATTTAAGACATTGAAACAGCCCTGAATTTTAAGGCCCTGCAACCTGAAGCTTGTAACCTGTAACGTGAAACATGAAACGCTTAAGAAACAATGAACAATTTAGAATATATTAAAGAACGATATAGTAAGTTACCCGATGTAAGCGACCTGAACGGACTGGGTGTTATTCGTCAAAAAGCATTTGATGCGTTGAGTACAATGGGTATTCCCACTACCCGCCACGAAGAGTGGAAGTATACCCGTATCGGCAGCTTTTTCAATAAGGAATACCAGTACCAGGCAGGCCAGTCAGCGGTGACTGCAGCCGATCTGGCGCCAGTTCGCCTGCCCGCATATGAGCAGGCCAATGAACTGACGTACATCAACGGCCGCTATGCACCTGAATTATCGGTGATCCGCTCAAAGGGATTGACCGTTCAGCCGTTGCAGGAAGCAGCTAAGAATGAGTATAAGGATATCGTTGCAAAACACCTCGGCCACAGCAGCAATTACCTGAAAGACGGTATCAATGCGCTGAGCACCGCATTTGTGCAGGATGGAGTGTTTGTGCATATTAAAAAAGGACAGATCATCGAGCATCCCATATACATTTATAATATTACCGATGCCCGTGAGGCCAATGTGCTTTCGCAACCACGTACCCTGGTGTATGTAGGCGAGAATGCACAGGTGAAGTTTGTTGAAACCTTCAACACCCTCGGCACACAGGAAAGCTTTACCAACCGCGTTATAGAGATCGTGGTGGAGAAAGACGCCATTACGGAATATTATAAAATTCAAACCGATGCTTCGCATGCAAGCCAGGTAGCTACCACGCATATTCAGCAGGTAGGTAAAAGCTATACGCATACTGTAACCGTTTCACTGAATGCCGGCATGGTGCGCAACAACCTGAACATTGTGCTCGACGAGCAATATTGCGAGGCGCATTTATACGGTATTTATTTACAACAGGGGCAAAGCCACATTGATAACCACACGGTGGTTGATCACGCCAAGCCACATTGCGAAAGCAATGAGTTGTACAAAGGCATGTTAGACGATCAAAGCACCGGTGTATTCAATGGAAAGATCTTTGTACGCCAGGACGCGCAGAAAACAAATGCGTACCAGAGCAATAAGAATGTGCTGCTGGCAGAAGGGGCAAGCGTGAACACCAAGCCACAGCTGGAGATCTTCGCTGATGACGTAAAATGTTCACACGGTTGTACAATCGGCCGCCTCGATGAGGAAAGTTTATTTTACCTGCGCTCGAGAGGAATTTCAGAAGACAGAGCCCGTTCTTTATTGTTGCATGGTTTTGCAGTGGATATTCTGGAGCAAATAAAACTGGTTCCCATTCGCGAGTATGTCGACAAACTGATTTCAGAACGTTTGGAATTTGATTTAGCATGATACAGAGCAACACCATAACAAAGGAACTGGATGTTTATGCCATACGGCAACAGTTCCCGGCGCTGAACCGGCAGGTGAAGGGTCAGCCATTAGTATATTTTGATAATGCCGCAACTACACAGAAGCCGCAAGTGGTGATAGATGCACTGGTTGATTATTATACAAACTATAACGCGAATGTGCATAGGGGTATACATACACTGGCCGAAGAAGCGACCGCCGCTTTTGAAGCCAGCCGCGATGCAGCCCGTCAGTTTATCAATGCAGCTTCGCGGGAAGAGGTAATATTTACCCGGGGTACTACCGAAGGCATTAACCTGGTAGCATATACCTGGGGACGTAAAAATATAAATGCCGGCGATGAGATCATCATCACCGAAATGGAGCACCACTCGAATATTGTGCCCTGGCAAATGCTGTGTGAAGAGAAAGGGGCTACATTAAAAATGATTCCCCAACAGGATGGCGTTCTGTTGCTCGATGAATATAAAAAGCTGCTGAGTTCAAAAACCAAACTGGTTTCCGTAGTGCATGTATCCAATGCGCTGGGAACGGTGAACCCGGTAGAAGCGATCATACAGCTGGCGCACCAGGCCGGTGCAAAAGTGCTGATCGATGGCGCGCAATCAACCGTTCACCTCGATATAGATGTGCAGGCGATGGATTGCGATTTCTTTGCCTTTTCATCGCACAAGGTATACGGGCCAACCGGTATCGGTGTGTTGTATGGCAAAAGGGAATTGCTGGAAGCCATGCCGCCTTTTCAGGGTGGGGGAGAAATGATAAAAGAAGTGACGCTGGAGAAAACCACCTATGCCGATCTGCCTTATAAGTTTGAGGCCGGTACACCGAATATCGGCGATGCGGTGGTATTAAAAGCGGCCCTTGAATATGTGAGCAAGATTGGAAAGGAAAAGATCCGTAAGCATGAGACCGAATTACTGAATTACGCTACTGAACAACTGGTACAGTTGCCTGGTCTTCGCATCATTGGCGCTGCCGCCAGCAAGGTAAGCGTTGCCTCCTTCTTTATAGATAAAGTACATCCGCAGGATATTGGCATTTTACTCGATAACCGCGGTATAGCGGTAAGAACCGGCCACCATTGCGCACAACCATTGATGCATTGTTTTGGTATACCGGGCACCATCAGGGCCTCATTTGCCATGTACAATACAAAAGAAGAAGTAGATCAGTTGATACTTGGATTGCAGAAAGCTTTAAAACTGTTATTATAACAATGAGCGATCATAAGACCATACAGGAAATAGAGAATGAAATAGTGGAAGAGTTTGCGCTGTTCGATTCATGGGATGATAAATACGAATA
>CBIHPC010000401.1:0-5067 GCA_966211305.1 uncultured Niastella sp. | reverse complement strand
CCGGGCGCCGTAATATTTACTAAATTAGGCTCACTAATTCAGTATGACACTTCGCGATACGCTATCCCTGTCTTTTCGTACGGTACGCAGTAACAGATTACGTACGGGTATCACTGTGGCCATTATTGCCCTCGGTATCACTGCCCTTATTGGTATCAACACCGCTATTGTGGCCATAAAGCAAAAGTTCCTTGAAAGCTTTTCCTCTATGGGGGCCATGGGTTTTACCATCCGGTACCAGGAGCCGCGCCGGAATTTCAACAACGATGAAATAAAAAAAGAAAAGAAAGGAGCGAAGAAGGAGAAGAAATCGAACATGGGCAGGCCCATAACCGAAAAACAGGCCGAAGCGTTTAAAGAAGCATATAAGTTCCCTTCGCTGGTAAGCGTAAATCTTATGGGAACGCGCAATGCAATTGTTTCCTATGGTAATAAGAAAACCAATCCCAACGTATGGGTGGTTGGTGGCGACGAGAACTACACCGGCCTGAACGGGTTTACGGTTTTATATGGCCGCGATCTGAATACGCTCGACATTCAATCGAGCCGTAATGTGTGTCTGATTGGGAACGACGTAGCTACTCGGTTCTTTGGTGAAAATGTGGAACGGCCGTTAGATAAGGTAATTCGCATAGATAACATTCCTTTCAGGATAATAGGCATCTTGAAACCAAAGGGTTCCACTTTTGGCCGCAGTCTCGATAACGTTATCATCACCTCCTACACCAATGTGCGCCGGTTCTTCAATAGCAATCCCAACGCCTCCTTCAATATACAGGTAAAGGTGCCCGATATAAAATATGTCGATGGCGCTATTGGTGAAGCTACCGGAACTTTCCGCACCATTCGCCAGCTATCGGTTACCGAAACCGATAATTTCAAGATAGACAAAAGCGACAGCTTTGCCGAAATGCTGATCCGCAACCTGAGCTTTATTACCGTGGCTGCATTGCTTATTGGGGTAATAACCCTGGTGGGCGCGGCCATTGGGTTAATGAACATTATGCTTGTGGCGGTTACTGAGCGCACGAAGGAAATAGGGCTGGTAAAAGCCATTGGCGGAAAAAGAAAGAATGTTCGCTACCAGTTCCTGTATGAATCGATCATCATCAGTTTGCTGGGCGCTGCATTCGGCATTGTTTTGGGCGTTATTTTAGGCAATATCGTGGGCTTATTATTGAGCACCAGTTTTGTGATCCCCTGGGACTGGGTATTTACCGGCGTGTTCATTTGTACGCTGGTTGGGCTGCTGGCGGGGTTATATCCTGCTATAAAGGCGGCTAAGCTGAACCCGATTGAGGCGTTGAGGTATGAGTAAAAGCTTCTTTTTCAACATTGATTTACAGTTTATACACTCCTTTTAGCCTGATAATCAATTAAAAACTGGTATTTTATCATATGATTTTACTATGTTTTCATATGAATATGGTGCTCCACCATATGATTACATAGCGTTTTCATATGAATAATGGTCCTCTATCATTTGACAGAACCATGTTTTCATATGAAAATGGTATCTCACCATATGACTTCACTATGTTTTCATATGAAAATGATGCGCTACCAAATATTTTCACCCAATGGGGTATGAAAATCTACTTTGTTATGCCATTTTATCCCATTTTGAATAGTTGCCGGATGAATTAAAAGTTACGCTGTAGGATACCAAAGAAAAAGCCCGAAAGCGCGGCCCGCCGTGGCGGATTCACTTTCGGACTTTATTATTTTAATTATGCGTTTCGGATTTGCAGCGAGGCGCATTAATGCAACTATAAACTATAAACTATAAACCGGAAACCATAAACAGTTCCAGCTATCTCGGGTTCAGCACCCGGTCAATACGCTCCTTCAGGTCCTGTAAATGATAGCGGCTCATTCTATCGCCATAGGCAGGGATCGCAGCGGCGATCTCGGCTCTCAGTGAACGCAGTGTTCCGCGGGCAACCGATATGATATCGGTCTTTTTAACGTCAACCGACGGACCGAAGCTGATCGTAATTCCGCCACCGCCGCCACCGGATGCAGGCGGGGTGATGTTAGCCAGCGTGTTCAGTCTTTCAACATATGCCTTTTGCAGGTTGCGGCGATAGTTGTCGATAGGTTTGCGGGCAGGCAGTTCGCTCCAGATGCCTTTTTTCAGATCATTCATATATTCATCGATGCGGTAAGCGCGTGCATCGCGGTTAGTTGATGAAATAAGGCGTTGTAAACGCAGGGGGCTGAACAGGGAGTTCAACCAGCTGTCCTGCAGGCTGCTGATCTTATCTTCAACCGGCCGCGTAACCTTTTCCATGATAGATTTGTTCAACAGCCAGACAGGGGTGGTGAACAGGTTCTTCTGAATAAAGGCCACTGCCTCTTTTTGAGTGGCTTTAGGCACAACGGTATACACAGCGCCTTCCTGTTCGGTGGTTTTCAGATCGGTATATACGCCGCCGATATGCATGGCGGCATGGCCGATATACCTGCTGAAAGTATTGTAAACTTCATCGTACACCTGATCGAGGTTCTTGTAATCTTCCCCTTTTTCGTTCAGCCATTTAGGCAATTGAGGAACGATCCATTTCAGGTTTTTGATACCGTATTCATTCGCTTTCATGGGGTTGTCGCCCAGGCTTTCGGTTTGAGCGCGGGGGTCCATGCCATCGGCATGCAGAAAGCGCAGGTTTTTATTGTTGAACCGGCTTTTAACCCAGTCGTTCAGGATCTCTTTTTCTTCTTCTTCGGTTTTGCCGGGGAGCAATTTATAACCCCATTCAATTGACCACAGGTCGTATTCGCCAATGCGGGGATATAGACCGGCAATACCGATACTGTCCCCGGGCTGGGCCACGTAGTTGAAGCGGGCATAGTCCATGATCGATGAAGTATGGCCATGTTCTTCAACCCAGGCTTTATTGCGCAGTTTTTCAACCGGCGTGGCCGATGATGAGCCCATGTTGTGGGGTAAGCCCAGGGTATGGCCAACTTCGTGCGATGATACAAAGCGAATGAGATCGCCCATCAGCTCATCGTCAAAACGGGCTTTGCGGGCGCGCGGGTCGCTGGGCGAGGCCTGGATCAGGTACCAGTTGCGCAGCAATGACATTACGTTATGGTACCAGTTGATATGCGATTCGAGGATCTCTCCGCTGCGGGGGTCGTGCACATGAGGGCCGCTGGCATTGGGGATCTCAGATGGTTTATAAACAATGGCCGAATAACGGGCGTCTTCAAGGCTCCATGTACTGTCTTCCTCTCTGGTAGGCGCGCGTTTGGCGATGATGGCGTTTTTGAAACCGGCTTTTTCGAAGGCTTTCTGCCAGTCGTTCACCCCGAGGATGAGGTAAGGCACCCATTTTTCGGGGGTATGCGGGTCAATATAATAAATGATCGGTTTTTTGGGTTCAACCAGTTCGCCCCGTTTGTATTTCTCTATGTCTTCCTCTTTGGGCTCGAGGCGCCAGCGGGTAATAAGGCTAACGTCTTTAACGCCTTGCGGGTCGGCATCGAAATCGGTGTATTCGGTAGTGAAATACGCTACGCGATCGTCGTAATAGCGGGGCTGCATGGCAGTTTTCGGCAATAGTACGAGTGAGCTGTTGAGCTCGAATGTAGCGTTGCCTGCAGGCCCTGCGGAAGGCATGCCCGGGAACAGGGCGGGGGCAGGCATTTTAGCATATGTTTTAACCGTTTTTATTTCGGTATTGATGGGGTAGGTCTTTATATCGGCGATATAAGACTTGTCGGGCTGAACGCCGCCAATACGAAGTGACGATTTAAAGAAGGAGGCGAAGTACAGGATATCATTATCGCTGTTAACGAAATCGGTAACATCAATAACAAATCCACTGCTGTCTTTTGTGAAGGCCCTGATATCGAAGGCGGCGGCGATGGGTTGAATATTGCTGTTCTGAACCGATTTGTACATGGGTTTCGAAGAGTCCTTCGCATATACAGAGTATGAAATATTACGGAGGAAGATCTTGTTATTGGGGCCTTTTTCAAAGCGGATAACGTTCTCATTGATCTCATCACCGGCATAACCAAAGAAACCAGCACGGGTATTGATAGGCGCTTTCGAAATGCGGTTCACAACAAGTACGTCTCTTCCCAATAAGGAGTCACCCATTTCAAAATACCATTTGTCTTCCTGTTTATGCACTGTAAACAATCCTTTGCGGGTATTTGCTTTATCGGTGATAACCTCTTTGTAGGGTTTGGGACCGGTTTGGGGTGGGCGGGGAGCTGCCGCAGCAGGGCGTTTGGCAGTATCTGCGGCGGCGGGTGGTGCGGATTTTTTTTGTTGAGCGAAAGACATTACACTACAACAGCCCAGCAACACCAGTAAAGAAAAACATTTTTTCATCATTAATAGTAATTGTTTTTGGGGCCAGAAAGTTCGGGGGCGATGCATAAAATCCATGATTGTGCGTTAATGGAAAGTTTCATTATCCCAACCATCTGAATGATTTAACCATAGAAAAATATAATGGATGAAGGTAGGGAAAACAAAATGAGAGCGGAAGCGGGCGATTTACCGTTGATCAAAAAAATGTAATATGGCGTTTAGATCGACAATGGGCAATAGGCAAAAAGCAATAAAATAATAAGCAATATTAAACGTTTGTTTTCGGTTTAACCGCAATCAATTGCTTAAGGCTCTTTGATTCATGGCCCGCAAAAAGAGAAATAATAAAAATCGATCATACTGTAAAACAGGAACCGCTTGCCAATTGTCAATTGCCAATTGATTCAGGAACCCTTGTCTATTGCATATTGTCAATTGTCTATTGACTTAATCGCTTGTTTTGTTTCTAATTATGACATATATTGTCGCCGTTCTATTCAATCAAATCGCCTGTTTTTTAGGCGATCAGTTAAGAAATTTCTTAACTTGTGAACCTTATCAAAATTTTTCTTGATCAATTTGATCGAGGGAAATAACTTTTTCCATAAAATTGTGAGCCCATTTAGAATCTACTGATAGCTTAAAATTTATAAAACACTAAAAAACACAATCATGGCTGAAACAAGACCCGTTGCGACTGCAACCGCAGCGAAGAGTAGTACATCCGTTCAACCAAA
>CBIHPC010000400.1:0-5074 GCA_966211305.1 uncultured Niastella sp. | reverse complement strand
CCATTCTCAAAAACCTGCAATTCTGCAAAGACGATATCACCAAATACAAACCCGACGCACTTATACTCATCGATTACCCGGGTTTCAACTTACGAATAGCCGAATGGGCCAAACAACAGGGTTACAAGGTCATTTATTACATTTCACCGCAGGTATGGGCCTGGAAAGAGAACCGCGTGCACAAAATGAAAAAGTGCATCGATAAAATGCTGGTGATCCTTCCATTCGAAAAAGATTATTATAAAGACAAATGGAACTGGGATGTTGAATATGTAGGCCATCCCCTGATAGAGGTGGTGGAAGAAGCGCAACTGCAGTCGGGCAGCCTGCCCCTGGCAACCAAACCCATCATTGCCTTATTGCCTGGCAGCCGCAAACAGGAGATCCTGAAAAAGCTGCCCATTATGCTGGAGGTAAGCCGCATCTATCCCGCCTGCCAGTTCATAGTAGCCAAAGCGCCGGGCCAGGACGACAGCTTTTACGAATCACTGCTTTCCATGTACCCCAACGTTTCCTCCGTTAGGGATTCTACTTATAACCTGTTATTACAAAGCAGGGCCGCACTGGTAACTTCGGGCACCGCCACGCTGGAAACCGCGCTTTTCGGTGTTCCTGAAGTCGTTTGTTACAAAGGCAGCAATATTTCCTACCAGATAGCCAAACGGCTCATCAAGGTAAAATACATTTCGCTGGTAAACCTTATAATGGATAAACCGGTGGTAAAAGAACTGATCCAGAACGAACTAACGCCGGGCAATCTGCGCAGTGAGCTGGATTCCCTGCTCACCGATACAGCCACGCAGCAACGGTTAAAGGAAGATTATACCAGCCTGAGGAATTTGCTGGGAGAAGGCGGCCGCGCATCAGAAAGAGCAGCGAAGATTATTAAAGAATACCTGTCAAAATAGGGGCTGTTCCAGGTTGCAGGGTCTCTATTGACAGTTTCAGGCGTTCCCCTGTAACCTGTAACTATTTCTTCATTGTAATCAGCTTCACTATTATTATAATCAAAGCTATCAGGAACATGAACAGCGAGATCCTGTTAATGCCGTGCATGTAGCGCATCCAGGGCGTATGCGGTGCGCCGGGGTCGCGTTTTTTTACATAAAAATATTCCTGCAATTGTCTCCAGAATCTCATAAAGCAAATTTAATGTGATAATTTGATAATGTGATAATGAAATACAGTTTGCAGGGCAAGTTGTTGAGTATTGCCACAAGACCTAAATAAAAGCATTTTTCACATTATCAAATTATCACATTATCCAATTATCAAATTGGCATCCCTTCCATCCCAAAACACAACGGCTTACCTGAAAGCATCAGTAAATTGATAGACCTAAAAACACATGTATGAAAAAATTCCTGATGGTCCTGATTTTTATGCCAGGCTTGCTGCTGACCGCTGTACTGGCGCAGGATAAAAAAGGGGCCGCTGCCCCCCCGCCAGTGACCGATACTGCTAAAAAGAAACCCGCCGGCATTACCGATAAAACTAAAAGCTGCCGTAAAGTGGAAGGCATGTTCACCCTGTACCAGGATACCGCCACGGGCACCGTTCAACTATATGTGAAAAAGAACCAGCTTGGCAAGGAATATATTTACCAGAGTTTTTCAATCAGTGGTCCAAACCAGTTGTACCTGAACCAGAGCATGCACCGCGCCACCCTGGTTTTCAAGATCGAAAAAGCATTCGATAAACTCGAATTCTCCCGCGTGAACACGCGGTTCTGGTACGACCCGAATAATGCGGTGAGCAAAACGGCCTCGGTTGACAAACCAGAAGCGGTTTTCCTGGTTGAAAAAACCGTAGCCGAAGATACAGCCGGTTATCTCATCAGCGCCGATGGATTGTTCATCAGCGAAAAGCTGGATCCCGTGAAGCCGCTGCTTCCACCCGGCATTCCCCCTACCGCCATTTTCAACCTGGGGATGCTGAACACCACCAAATCGCGCTACGCCAATGTGCGCTCCTTCCCCAACAATACCGATATCATCGTTGACCTGGCATATGACAACCCTGCTCCATATAATAACGGCACATCCGACATTACTGATGCCCGTTATGTACGGGTTCGTATGCAGCACAGCCTGATCGCCATGCCCCGGAACGATTTCCGCGCCCGCCGCGACGATCCGCGGGTGGGCTATTTCTCCCAGTTCATAAACGACCAAACCAGCATCAGCACGGTTCCGTATAAAGACATCATCCACCGCTGGTATCTTAAAAAGAAAGATCCCGATGCCGAACTGAGCGAACCGGTTGAACCCATCGTTTACTGGATCGAGAATACCACCCCATTGGAATACCGCCAGATCATTGCCGACGCCGGCCACAAATGGAACGATGCATTTGAAAAAGCAGGTTTTAAAAATGCGGTTCAAATGAAGATGATGCCCGATGATGCCGACTGGGACCCTGCCGATATCCGTTATAATGTTATCCGCTGGGTATCATCCGCATCACCTACCTATGGCGCTATAGGCCCCAGCTTCGTAAACCCTAAAACCGGACAAATCATTGGCGCCGATATCACCATAGAATGGTTCTCGGGCAGCGCCACGCCCATTTTCGACGAACTGTTCAGGGGGTTTGCCGCTACCGGTAATTTACACTACCCCGGCATAGACCCGCAGCATGAAGCCGGCTGCACGCTGGCCAACGAACTCAAGGGCCAGTTACTAACGGGGATGACTGTACTCGATGCTACCGGCGCATCGGCCGTTGAAATAAAAGAAATGCATAAGCAGTTCCTCACCTACCTTATTATGCATGAAATGGGACACACCCTCGGGCTGAACCACAATATGAAGGCCAGCCAGATGTTGTCGCCTGCCGAGATCAACAATACCGAAATAACCCATAAAACAGGCCTTATCGGTTCTGTAATGGATTACCCTGCCATCAACATTGCATTAGACAGAAGCAAACAGGGTGATTATTATACAACCGTTGCCGGCCCTTACGACCACTGGGCTATCGAATACGGCTACACGCCTTTCAGCGAAGCAGAGGAAGCTGCCGGGCTGAAAAAGATCATTGCCCGCAGCACCGATCCAAAACTCACATTTGGCAACGATGGCGACGATATGCGCGCGCCCGGTAAAGCCATGGACCCGCGCGTTAACGTAAACGAATTGACAAGCGATGCCATTGGTTATGCAGAAGACCGGTTTAAGATCGTGAACCAGACAATGGCCAAACTAATACAGAAGTATTCGAAGGAAGGACAATCCTATGCCGAATTACGTACGCGCTATGGCGTACTGCTGGGACAGCGTTACAGTATGGTGGCCGCTGTTAGCCGGTACGTTGGCGGTATTTATATCGACAGGAGTTTCCCCGAGCAGAAGTCGGGCAACAAACCATATACGCCTGTAGCGCTGGCTACGCAAAAACGCGCTATCGGGGTGTTGACCAAATATGCTTTTGCACCAACCGCATTTGATGCAGATGCGGCGGTATTCCCCTACCTGCAACCGCAACGCCGTGGTTTTACCCAAAACAGCACCGGTGACGATTACCGCATTACCGATAATTTTTTATCGATCCAGGCCGGCGGCGCTTTATCGCACCTGTTGCATGGTGCTACCCTGCAGCGGATCACCAACAGCCGTTTATATGGCAACCAGTACAGCGTTGCCGCTTTGTTCAGCGATCTGCAAAAAGGCATTTTCCGCGCCGATATTGCCACCAATGTAAATGTGTACCGCCAGTACCTGCAAACTTACTTTGTACGGCAACTGGTATCCATGGTCAATCCCAAAAACCAGCAGTTTGACGATGTATCAAAAGCATCTGCGCTGTATACGCTGAAGAAGATAAAAACTCAACTGGCAACAGCCGTTTCAACCAATGAGGAAACAAAGGCACACCGCGCCAACCTGTTGTTCCTGATACAAAACGCGCTGGAGAATAAATAATTCATCAGAAGTGGCACACCTTGAAAGTGTGCCATTTTTGTTTCATTTAAAATCACCATCCGCCGGCCTGGCGGCTGGTTCACCCCCAAAAAACAATAAGGGTGAGCCGTCCCGACTTAAGCCGGGACGACCCACCCTTCTATTTGCTACTAAGATCAAAACAACACAAGCAGCATTTACCTGAAAAATCTTGCCAGGGGAAGTGACTTTTTATTACGGCTCATCACTGCTCTCAAACCTTTTTCAATTGTATATACTTTGTCGCGGGGTTCCTCCTCATTCAATGCCAGCGACAGATCGCAATAACCGGTCTGCAGATCGAAGGTCATGATCAGCACAATGACCTTCTGCCCCCAGAAATTGAATGCATTGTTATGCACCAGTTCGAGTGACACTTCTTCAATATTCCCGTCAAACAGTTCAAAGCCATACTCGTCGATCGTGCGCAATTTCTCTTTCCCCTGTTGCTTTTGAATGGTGACGGAGATAAACGGGCCAAGCGGGTTATCCTTTCCCTTCTCGAGGTTTAATAACAGAATACGGGGAATATTCCGGTTAATCCAGGTTTCAATACGTTGAATCAATGCTTTGTCAATAGTGAAAGGGCCCAAATGCTTTTGCAGGCTGAAACGTTGCATAGCTCAATGGTTTTGAGTGAGTGTGTGTGAAATAATGCTATGCTAATAATCAGAGGCGTTTGCAGGTTAAATATAACCACTAGTTGCCATATGACAAAATTTTTAACCCTGTTCAAAAGACCCTTAAGGGTACCGGTCATTATTCACTGCCTGTTGTCTATTGTCAACTGCCTATTGCTACGTACTACCCCCTATCATCATTTAAACAATGCAGGCATTCTACACAAAGTGCGCACCCGAAACTTGCAAAGCGCCCTGCTACTGAGCTATTTTTACATCAGAAAGCAGGCAATCAAAACGCTGAACACTAAACGCGGAACGCGAATGACTAAAGACGGAAGGCGAAACGCAGAAGGCAGAAAATACAGAGAGCAGCATACAGTAGGCAGGTTATAAAATTAGTTATGTAGCGTTAAGTTAAGCCTGAATTACCTCTGAAACCTTTATCCATACCGTACCCTGAAAAACCGTAGGTAAGAACAAAACCCTTGCAGTTCCCAACCTAAGCCCGTT
>CBIHPC010000399.1:0-5074 GCA_966211305.1 uncultured Niastella sp. | reverse complement strand
ATAATAGCATTTACCTATAACCTGTTAAGCGATGAGCAGGAGCGGGGCACGCTTCCGTTGCTGCGTATTCAGCCAGTGCCCCTCCATCGGGTCATTATTTGCAAGCTGCTGTTCTGGCTGGGCATTACCATGGCGTTGTTATTCATTATCTCCTGTATTGCTTTTGTGTGGAGTGGTATTCCTGGTACTGCAGCCGGTTCAATGCTATGGTGGCTGCTGATCAGCGGGTCATACGCCGGCTGCTGGTTTGCGCTGTTATTGCTCATCAATGCCTTTCACCGCAGCAGCGCCGTCAATGCATTATGGAGCCTTGGCGCGTGGTTATTATTTCTTGTAGTGATACCGGCCTTGCTGAACCTGGCCTTCAGCGATGAAAGCCAGGCAGACCCCACAAGGCTTACCGATTATATTCGCCGGCAGCAGGGGCTGGGCGAATCAAAACAGGAAAAACTGGAAGTACTGGAACGCTTTTACAAACGCTATCCACAGTACAGGAACAACGACACGGCAGCAGCCATGCGTTTTCTCGAATTTCAGGCTTATTCGGCTTATGTAACGCTCACCGATGCTGCGGCCAAACCTTCGGTTGATTTGTATTTTAAAAAAGTATGGGACCGCCACCGGCAAATTGCCGCTTTCAACCTTTTAAACCCGGCCGTAAATACACAACACTTAATGAATACGCTGGGCCATACCGGGTTGGAAGATGCGTTTGCATTTCGCGGATCAATAGCCGCATTTCATCAGCGGTTATGTCATTTTTGTTTTGAACCATTGTTTGCGGGCAGAATGATGACAAAGGCAGATTTCAAAAAGCAGCCGGTGTTCAGGCAGCAGCAGCCATCTGTAGCTGCAGGGGCTTTATTGCGTGGACTGGGATGGCTGTGGTTGCTCATGGTTATGGCTGCCCTTGCCGGCTGGTACCGGTTACGCAACAGCTTTTAAACCGCAACCAAAATGGTTAACTCATTATACAAGCGCTTTATTTTATGTACGGGTTAAAGCAAATTAGCATCCCCCTTATTCTTTTTACGCTGTTCATTGCAGCTCTGCCGGTTATTGTGCATGCGCAGCAACCTGCCGACAGCAACAAAATAAATCAGCGTGCCGCGGCAGATACCCTGGTGTTCTCCCGCACCGATTCCCTGCGGCAGGTAACTGTTACCGCCCCGGGAAATATGCTGCAGGTAGAGAACGGACGTATTACCATGAACGTTGCCAACAGCACGCTCGCTACCGGTACTTCCGTATTCGACCTGTTGAAAAAAATGCCGGGCATCAGCATCAGTCAGGACGATAATATCAGTTTGCGCGGTACAGAAGGAGTGAACGTGCTCATCGACGGCAAAATGAATTATCTCTCCGGCAAACAGCTGTCTGATCTGCTGAAAGGACTGAGCAGCGATAACGTGGCGAAAATAGAACTGATCACCACGCCTGCCGCCGAATTCGACGCGGCCGGCAATGCCGGCTTTATCAATATCGTTACCCGCCGGCGCACCATTCGCGGTTATGGCATCGATCTGCGTTCAACGGTTACCCGCGGCAGTACCTGGATGTTCAATGAGAACATCAGCGCCAGCATCAATACCGGTAAATTGAGTTTGTACGGTTCCTTCGATTACAACATGCCGAACCGGAAAGTGAAAAGCAATAGCGGTAATACCGTACAGGAGAATGATACAACCTACCGGCTTGAAAGAGTTAGTACCAGCAACTACCATATAAAATTCTATACCTGGCGGCTTGGCGGCGAGTGGCGCATAAACGATCGTCACCGGTTGAGCGCACATTATCACGGGTATTTCGATGATTTTGCCGCACCCAAAGAAGCTGTAGTAAACCGTTATACAAGCGAGCATCAGTTGCATTCCGCGGTAAGCACCATTAACAATATCATTGAGCCGTATCGTTACGATGCCGGTAACCTGGCCTGGACATGGCAAATAGATACCGCCGGAAAAAAACTCACTACGGAAACGCATTATATCAGCTATCGTAACCTGTCAGACGCCCTGATGACCAGTGTTACTACCGAAGGCGGCACAGGCGGCGTGACGGCTGCAAATGCCCTGCGCTCACATCAGCCGGGGTATATCACCATCCGTTCAGCAAAGTCTGACCTGGCGTGGCCGTACAACAACATAATATGGAAGGCCGGACTTAAATACGCGTATATTTCAAACGACAACAACTACCGTTTCGATTCGCTTATTGGTAATGTATACAGGGAGGCGGTATCTATGTCGAACCACTTCCTTTACGACGAGCGTATTTCCGCGGCTTATGTCTCCGCTTCGCGGAAATTCAAACGTACCGGCATCCTCGCCGGTTTGCGGGTAGAGCATACCGATGCCAGAGGGTACACCGTAAAAGACGGGTTTACCAACCGCTGGACGTACACCAGTTTTTTTCCCAGCCTTTCCATTGACCATGAGATGAACCGGCACAAGCTCAACCTTTCCATCAGCCGGCGCATCAACAGGCCTACGTATGCCGACCTCAATCCCGTACGCTGGTACACCGATCCCTATTTTTATTATTCGGGTAATCCGGCGCTTGTGCCCGAAATGGCATGGCTGTTTTCAACCGCCTTTACGTTTCATCATAAATACATACTTACCGCTACCTGGGGAATAAGGGAGAATTACATGACAAAAAAACTGACCATCGATCCCGCTGCCAATGCTGTAAAAAGCCAGACCGCCAATTTCCGCATTATGCAGCGGTTCGATCTGCTTTTGTCGGCGCCCTTCAGTGCGAGGCCATGGAGTATGCAGTTATCGGCCGGCGTGAATTATTCGCGTTATCCCATTCCGCAAACAGGCGATGATGCCATTGCCTCGCGTTGGGCAGCCAATGCGCAGGTACAGCAGCAGCTTAAACTGCCGGCTGGTTTCCGGTTCGAGCTGGCGTCGTTCATTTATTCCCGTGAATTGTGGGGCGTATATCTGAAAGATGAATTGTTTTTTATGGATGCCGGGCTGCGCAAATCCTTATTAAAGGAGAACCTCGTTTTACAGTTTACGTTTATGGATCTGCTGCGTACATACCGGTTGCGGGGTGCATCGTTGTCGAATGCTGCCAATTATTGGTATAACGACCGGCCCGAGGCGCACCGGATCAGTTTGTCGGTACGGTATCACATCGGTGGCAGGTTGTCACCTAAGAGAGCAAGCAGCATAGAGGAACAGGAACGGTTATAACGAGCGCCAGGTTACTTCGGCCGGGAAGTTTTGTTTATCACCAGCCGTGCTTATGTAAAAATAATATTTGAAACATGCAAAAATTGGTGTTGGGCCTTTTTCACCGTCATTTTTTGTAAATCATTTTTGGCGGTATTTTTGCGCGGGATATTACAAGCATTTCCTTCCCCCCGAAAATATTTGGCTATCCTTCCTGAAAGCTAATAACGCTGATTTTCGTCACTAAAAATAAAGGAGGCGTTTATGGCAAAAAGAGGATTCTTACAATCAGGTTATGTCCTTGTTGTTATTCTTTCCCTTGCATCGTGCCGAAAAGACATGGGCAAACACTGCGATTGCGACCAGGAGGACATGGTGGCATCCGTTTCGGTACTGGCTTCGGGATTGAACAATCCCCGGGGATTGACATTTGGTCCTGATGGAAGCCTGTATGTCGCAGAAGGCGGTATTGGCGGTACAAATTCAACGGCCGGTCAATGTACCCAGGTACTTCCGCCTATAGGGCCCTATACGGGCAGCAACACCGGCTCCCGTATATTGAAAGTGAGTATGACAGGAAATGTTACCGTGGCAGCCGACAATTTACCATCGAGCCAAACGGCGGCTGAAACGGGCAGCCTGATCAGCGGTGTGGGCGATGTGGCATTCGTTGGAAATACCCTTTATGCGGTACTTGCAGGCGCTGGTTGCTCGCATGGTGTCAGCAATGTGCCGAATGGGATGATCAGGGTGAACAGTGACAAAACCTGGGAAATGATTGCCGACCTGGGTGCGTGGCAAATAAGTCACCCTGTAGCCGATCCTGAAGAAGATGATTTTGAACCCGAAGGCACCTGGTATGGGATGGTAGCTGTAGGCAGCAATCTTTATGCAGTTGAACCAAACCACGGCGAGATCGTGCGGGTAAGCCATAAGGGAGATATTGATCGGCTGATAGATATTTCAGCCAGCCAGGGGCATAATGTGCCAACTGCTATTGCCTGGCACAGGGGAAATTTTTATGTAGGCAATCTCGGTCTTTTTCCTATTCCGGGAAATTCCAAAATTTATAAGGTCACACCCACTGGTGAGATCAGTGTTGTTGACACGGGCTTTAGTGCAATTCTTGGTGTTGATTTCGACAAAGCAGGTGGAATGTATGTGCTTGAAAATACTACAGGCAATCCATTTCCAACACCCGGTACCGGCGATATCATACGGATCGATCCTTCAGGTGCAAGACGAACGCTGGTTACGGGTTTAAACCTGCCGACCGCATTGGCTTACGGGCCCGACGGTAATTTATACGTTTCCAATTGGGGCTTCGGTGAACCGGCGATAGGGGGTGGACAAATACTTAAAATTAAGATCAGTTGTAAGAAAAATGGAAAGGATAAATAATTGCTACATGGGCCATCGATAATAATAATGGCGTTCGCATTGAACGCCATTATTATGCATAACATAATCAGGTTGATGCTACTCGCTTGTTAATTCTTCGCAAACGAAAAAATATTGATCGTTCCATTATTATAACTGCAAACCCATGCTTCCAGTTTGTCGTCGTCTTCAAAAATATCCACGCCCACCGGGTGGCCTTCGCAGGATAGGGAAGCTATGCGGGTAAAGCTGTTGTCATTGAGCCTGAATACTTCTACCTTGTTGCTGCTATAACAGGTTACAAATAAGAATTTATGATTTTTTGAAAGTACGATCGTACGGGGTTGTGCATGCGTAGCGGCGGTAAATAGTGTTTTGCGGGTTGCGGGATCTATACACGCAATGCGGGCCAGTCTATTGTACGATACCAGTAATCGGCCATTGTCGGTTAATACAATATGACGCGGGTTCGATGCAACGGGTATGCTTGCTTCCTTTGCCCAGGTATC
>CBIHPC010000398.1:0-5079 GCA_966211305.1 uncultured Niastella sp. | reverse complement strand
CCGTGGATCACGATGCCGCGGCGCATAGCCCCGTCATTGATGCCCCGTTCCATGCCCTGCAACCGCAGCGAATAGCCGTTGCTGCCCTGGTAGGCCGGACCGGTTACATAAAAACCGAGGCTGCTTTTATTGGAAGCTGTTTTATTGCTGAAGGATGTGGCCGTCACCTTCCCCGTTTTCATCCCATGCGCCACATAGGTGTTGTACAGCAACTGGTACGTGTTCAGGTCGATCACGTACATGCGTTTGGCGTTGCTGGGTTGACTGAAATCTACGATGGCCAGCAAATTATCTTTTATATGACGGGTTTTTACCAGTTTGGCCATTCCTTTTAAGGCCATGATAAATGCCTTTTTCGACAGGCCCGCCGCTTTTAAGTGCAGGCTGTCGTACACACTCAGTTTGCCCGAAATGGAGAAATAGGAATTGCCGTTCGGCGCTGTTGATGTATCGGAAATGGGGTGATAGCCCGTTCCGGTACCCGCTTTTGCAGGGGTAACTAAAGAATTGAACGCTACAATGCCTGCCAACAGGTACAGGTATAGCCGTTTTCCCGGTTTTGCGATTAATGGTTGTTGCATGGAATCCGTTCCCGCTTTTTTACGATAGATCAATGAAACCAGGTCATCATCTATCCGGTACAGAAAAACAATAGGCAATAGACAACAGGCAAAACTTAAAATTCAGCCTTTCTTGTCAATTGATTCGCTATTCATTATCAATACCACTCCCCCGGCCGCCTGTATTCAACTTCACGTAATACAATTCCAGCGGGGGGGTATCTTTAAATATAGCCATTTTCAGCAACAATAATCAGTCCGGGAATGGCCAAACAACATATTAACGATTGCAGTAAACCGTTTTTAACTTTTAAACAGCCTGGTTTTGCGGGAAAATGTGAATAACTTTTAGTCAGGGTACAGGTTTCACGTTACAGGGAAACAGCCTCCACGTTGAGGTACCCGGAAAGCGGTACCCTGCCCCCTGCTAGGTCGACTTATCCTTATTAAACAGGTAATTCACCACAACATAGAAAAACCCGAATACATTGGCGGTGGTGGTGGTAATGAGGGCTATCAGCACGCCGTCGGAGAGCGTTATTTTGTTCCGGCCGCACTGGATCACGATCGCCAGTACAATGAACATCCATAATACGGTAATGAAGAATAAGCGCTGGCTGAACATTTTACGCGCTTTGTTATCGTCTATCAGCCGCTTCAACTGGGCCTTGGTGAACTCTGCATTCAACACCTCCACCTCTTCGGCATTTGCGTCCTTGATATTCACCCTTTCATCTGCCGGTTCATCGAGTTTGGGTTGTAAAAGGTCCTTTACCTCGCTTTCCGAGGCACGACCAGGATGAGGCGGCGGCGTTTTCATCATGCCTTTATTAGCAGTTTTTCGAAGTATTGTTTTATATCGGTGTTACCGATGTGCGTTGATTTTGTATCGGGGTCATAAACTTTCGACCATGGGCCATCGGGCTGGTGCGTCCAATTGCTAAGCGACATGGCGGAGAAATCTTTTAATACGCCCCAGGTGTAGTTGATGGTATCGAGGGCTTCCGCATCGAGGCGGAAAGGCGGTTTGTAGGTAGAAGAGGGCGCGAACTCGGAAGTGTCGATGATGGGCCTGCTTCCGTAGAGTTTAAAATCCTGGTATATTTCGGGAATTACCGGGCCGTACTTCCAGGCCTGGAATGTTTCATTGATAAGCGGTTTGTTATACTTGGCAAGATGAGCGCCCTGCGCAAAGTATACCAGCTTTTGTAACTTCATTTGCGTCACAAACTTTCCTTCTTCAATACCTTTTTTTACGAAGGCATAGGCTATCAGTGATGCCGGATAAGACATAAAATAACGATGGTATTTGGTTTCCTTCTACACCAAATATAAGCATTTCTTTTAAAAAAGCGCTTAAGGCTGAACGCTTAAGCCTTAACGCTCACCCGCGGGTGTCCGGCTTTTCCTGCATGCCGCCTCAGCGTTCATAGTGCAACTGTGTGTGTTCGCCTTCAGCCGTATTTGTATTCGCGTTAGGCGTTTAGCGTTAGGCGCTTGGCGTTTGGCTGTATTTGCATTGGCCTTTGCTACAATTTTTCCCCAATGACAGCATATAACATATTACGGTAATGCTCACTACAAGGCAGCTCCGTTTCGCCCAGCAACACCGCCTTACGGGAAACCGTATCCACTTTTCTCAAAGAAATGATATACGACCGGTGGATGCGGATAAAATCCTCATGCGGCAGGCGGCTCTCGAAATACTTCAGGCTTTGCAGGGTAATAAAAGGTTTCTTGCTGTCAACGAGGTGTATTTTGGTATAGTCTTTCAGGCCTTCGAGGTAAAGGATATCGCTATAAAAGATCTTTTGAATTTTGTGCGCGGTTTTGATGAACAGGAAATCATCTTTTTTCTGCAGTGCCCTTGTTTTGCGGTAGCTGATATGTTCATACGCTTTGTTCACCGCGGCCATAAACCGGTTGAACGAAACGGGTTTCAGCAAATAATCGATGGCGGCCAGTTCAAACCCTTCTATCGCGTATTCATTGTGGTCGGTTACAAAGATCACCGCCGGTTTTTTGTGCAGCGTTTTCAGGAATTGCGTACTGCTGCCGTCGGGCATGCGAATATCAAGCAATACCAGGTCGATCTGTTCTTTTTCAAAATAAGGGAAGGCTTCCAACGGCCCTTCACAGCGGGCCACCAGGTTCAGGTAGGGAATTTTCTGTATATATTCTTCCAGGAGGTCAAGCACCGAGCGTTCATCATCGATAAGAAGGCAATTAATTCTCATGGTCAATCTGGTTGGTTTTTCAAACCATTATTGAGCAGGTGGACCGGCGGGACGTTGCTCCTCCTTTTGACCATTTACGGGGTTTGCGGTTGACTTTATCTTTTCTATAACATTTTGCGCATCGGCTCTGGCAGCCTCTTTTGTGCGAAACCCGTTGCTGCCCGGTTTACCGGGTTCAAAAGGCTGGTGTATAACAATATGCTCATTCACCAGCACATCGTACCCCCACCCATGCTCCGTTTCAAAAACGTTGTAATAGATGCCTTCTTTGGGTGCGGGTTTAATTACCAGCAAAAAAAAAGTACTGCCGGCGGCGATTATCAATGCTGCCAGCAGTACCAGTGTATGTTTTTTACTGATTGTCATTGTCGTCATCGTCAGCTGCAGGCTGAAACTCGTACATATTATCGAAAGGATTTGTACCGCTGCGGCCGCTCATGATGAAACCGCGGTTTTTCAGCGTAATACCGATAGCGCCTGTACGGGCGGCACCGCTGAAAGCAGTTTTTTCGGTCCAGGTATCGTCACCGGGATTGTACTCCCATGTGCGTGAGTTCATGCTGCCGTTCTCACCGGTGGTAAGGTAGGCTTTGCCATCGATAACGAATGCGGCTGCATTGTACCGGATGATAGAAGTGTATTTATCATCGAAGCTCTCATCGGTTACATTGGTGAGTTTTCTTAAAGTGGTCCAGCTGTCGGTAGCAGGGTCATAGCTCTGCAGGTCGTTGATGGCTGAATTGTTGTTGTTACCGCTTACCAGGTATACTTTACCATTGATGGTGAATACGGTTGCTTCGGCTCTTTTTGCACCGGAGATACCGGCTTTTTGCGTCCAGCTGTCAGCGCCGGCATTGTACTGCCAAACATCTTTCAGGTAGTTGTCGTCATAACCGGTAGCTACATAGGCATTTCCATTGGCAACGAAGGCAACGGCATCGCGGCGGGGTGTGCCGCCAAAGTCGTTCTTCTGCATCCAGGTGTTGGTAGCGGGGTCATACTCCCACATGTCGTTATGGTAGTTCAGCGCAGGATCCAGACCGGTTCCTACATAACCTTTATTGTTAACTGAAAAACCGATAGCCTGGCTGCGTTGTCCACCGGGGAAATCGGCAATTCTTGTCCAGTATTTTTTATCGATAGAGTATTTCCAGAAATCTTCCAAACGTTTGGTAGCAGTTAAACCGGTACCTACAAATATGGTGTCGTTGATCGTGAACGAAACAGCCTCACTACGGGCATTACCGTCAAAATAATCACTGATTGCCCAGTTACCCACCAGGTCGCTCGAGCTGTCAGAACTTTTACTACAAGCAGGAATGATCAGAATTGGTGCGGTAGCAATCACAAGGGCCAGGGAGTAAACCAGAAAATTCTTCATTTTGTTTTTTTTACTGTTTTTTTTGTAACTATACCACTGACCGGGAAAGCCGTTGATCCCGATCATGGCAGGCATTTTCACATGCCCCGGTTTTTTAAATTAATATATCGGCAGGTAAAAATATTTCCGTGAATTCCAAACAACTTTATAAAATAGATAGATAAGGTTATTAAGTCGACCAGCATGGTACTATGATCTTTTCGGGCCACAAAGGTGTCAATTTTCACTCTTTTACCCTACAGTATTCGCTAAATAAACAACTTTTTTGCTGAAAAAGCTGCAAGCTTACACAAACAACCGGCATGTTAAATACTGTAAACCATAAGATTAACCAAGTATTAACATATCAGTTCGCCCATTCCATTTTCCTAGCTGCACTTTTGCTCTTTTTTACCGGGCTTATTATAAATTTGCAAATTTGCACAATTTCGGTTGCACATTTATAAATTAGTTTCCACCGGCAAAAATAAACGGTTCGTCGATTATCCGGTGGCAATAATATATAATAACAAATTTTCGTGCTGCCTGCCGTATAAATTACGGGTCTCAGATTGTCAATACTGTACAGATCTTCCGGGCTTTAGCGCACACAAGCTATAGCAGATCGGGGGTATATCAATATAAAGAGGTGTTAAAATGAAAACAATATTCACGGCAGCCGAAACAATAAACCTTATATTCTATTACTTTACACCCCGTTTGTCAAAAACAGGCGGCTGAACGCGCTATATATAAACCTGAACCCGATTTAGCATTAACAATCACTCACTAAACATAATATGCACATACACAAAAGGGCAACTTTCGTTCTCACTTACTGCTTCATCTTTACCGGTCTTTTGTCATCATGTTATAAAAAAGATATCCAGGTGGGCAGCGAGCTGGCCGAAAGCCATACCCG
>CBIHPC010000397.1:0-5093 GCA_966211305.1 uncultured Niastella sp. | reverse complement strand
CCATTGTCTTCAATAGAACGGAAACCATGGTCGTACCCGAATTTTATCTGATCGATGATATCATTACCGGCATGGCTCTTAAACATGCCATCATGAAAAGCATAGTTTAAATTAAAAGGTTTATCCGCAACGGGAACAGGTTGTTTATATACCGGTGCAGCAGCTGCGCTAACACCGGTAGCAGTTATCAATGAAGCACCGGCCAAAGCAGTTTGTTGCAGAAAGGATCGTCTTTTCATATTAGCGCATTTAGTGTTTAAATTTATAGATAATAATATTTAGCAGCGCGCAATGCACTGATAAAACAAAAAAATAAACACTGCGTAACGGTTTAGGGTTGCATGCCCGTTTAAACGACTTATAAGAAGGGCGTATCAATTGGCAAAGGGCATAAGCAATAAGCAAAAGGCAATGGACAACAGCCAATGGGTAATGCGCCTGCCACGAGGGTAAGCCTTCGCCATTTTGCGTGAGGGTTTCGCAATCAGCTTACGTGTTTAGCGCTTTTTGCAAACGTTTTCCAAAACTAATCCGGGTACAACTTTAAATGGAATGCTTTAATTTCCTAATTTCCATTTCTTTCATTAAAAGATTGCCTTGTGAAATCAATACAAATTGTAATGTCATTGTTGTTGGGTAGCGCCTGCTCTGTTGCCCAAACCAGCAGTTCAAATGCTTTTTCGCCCTATGACCAGTCGATCCCCGGCAGTTCCGTATCATTTAATATGGTGCCGGTACAGGCAGGCAGTTTTACCATGGGCAGCCCTTCCTCGGAAGCGGGGCGTAAACCAGCAGAGGGCCCTGCTAAACAGGTTAAGCTCGACGCCTTCTGGATGGGCGCCAAAGAAGTTACCTATGATGAATTTTTGTTGTTCTTCAACGATGAAAATACACCGCGCGATTCGGAAGTAGATGCAGTTACCCGCCCAACCCCGCAATACATCGACCTCAGCTGGGGTATGGGTAAACAGGGCGGTTTCCCTGTAAACAGTATGTCGCAGTATACCGCTATGATGTATTGCCGCTGGCTGTATAAAAAAACAGGTGTGTTCTACCGGCTGCCTACAGAGGCTGAATGGGAATATGCCTGCAGGGCCGGAAGCACCAGCGCTTATTTTTTTGGTAACGATGCCAAACAATTGAAAGACTATGCCTGGTATGCCGATAACAGCAACAGGAAGTACCAGAAAACCGGACAGAAAAAACCCAATGCCTGGGGGTTATATGATATGTTGGGCAACGTTGGCGAATGGACACTCGATCAGTACAGGGAAGATTATTTTTCTTCTATCGGAGATGCCGCGCTCAACCCCACGGTAATGCCTACGGAAACATACCCCCGCGCAGTTCGCGGCGGCGGCTATTTAGATAAGGCCGATGCGCTGCGATGTGCAACCCGGCAGGCCTCCGATCCGTCATGGAACAAACGCGACCCGCAGATGCCCAAAAGCAAATGGTGGCTTACTGATGGTATGGCCGTGGGTTTCCGCGTTGTTCGCCCGTTACAGGCTCCTACTGCTGCAGAAGCAGAAGCCTTTTATAAAAAATATTGCCACGAGTAACACCCATGCGTTAGCTCGTCATATTATAGGGATTCCTGATTTTGTTATACTAAAACTGATGCAAATGAGCACTGAACAATCTAACAACCTTGCCGCTTCGCGCCGCCGGTTTGTAAAACAAACTACCTGGCTGGCCGGAGGATTACTTGCCGCTCCACTTCTCTCAAGAGCTAACTATTTTTCGGGTGCCGATGATACCATAAAAGTAGCGCTGATCGGCTGCGGCGGACGGGGTACCGGAGCCGCCATGCAAGCCCTGCTAAGCAAACAAAATGTAAAGCTGGTTGCCATGGCCGATGCCTTTCGCGATAATTTAGACAGAAGTTATAAACGTTTAACCGCACCCGAAACTTCAAAAGGCAGCGGCATCAACCTGGCAGAACGCATCGACGTTCCTGAAGAAAGAAAATTCGCAGGCTTCGATGCTTACCAGAAAGCCATTCCCCTGGCCGACGTGGTAATTCTGGCAACGCCGCCCGGTTTCCGCCCCCTTCATTTTGAAGAGGCCATAAAACAAAACAAACATGTGTTTATGGAGAAACCAGTGGCTACCGACCCCACTGGCGTACGCAAAGTGCTGGAAGCGGCAGAAGCAGCCAAACAAAAGAAACTGAACGTGGTAGTTGGCCTGCAACGCCATTATCAGAACTCATACCGCGAACTGTTCAAACGTAAAAAACTTATTGGTGATATCACCTCGGCCCAGGCCTGGTGGAACAATGACGGCGTTTGGGTTCGCAAACGTCAGTACAACCAAACCGAAATGGAATACCAGATGCGCAACTGGTACTATTTTGTGTGGTTGTGCGGCGATCATATCTGCGAGCAGCATATTCATAACATCGATGTAGTGAACTGGTTCAAGGAAGGTACACCTGTTAAAGCGCAGGGCATGGGCGGCCGGCAGGTTCGCAAAGGCAAAGACCATGGCGAAATATTCGATCATCATTATGTTGAATTTACCTATGCCGATGGTTCTGTACTCAACAGCCAGTGCCGCCACATCCCGGGCACTATGAGTAAAGTTGACGAACTGATCGTTGGCACCAAAGGAAAAATAGAATGCGGTGCAGGCAAGATCACCGATTATAAGGGTAAAGTATTATACCAGTTCGACCAGCAAACCGAAAACAATCCATACCAGACAGAACACGATGAATTGTTTGCGGCTATTGCCAAAGGTGAATACAAATTTGCCGATGCCGAATGGGGCGCCAAAAGCAGCATGACCTCTATACTTGGCCGTATGGCAACATATACGGGGCAGGTAGTTGAATGGGAAAAAGCATTGAATTCACCCCTTAACCTGCAGCCGCAGACATATGATTTCAATGCAGCGCCGCCTATATTACCCAACGACGAAGGTTATTACCCGGTTCCCATACCCGGCGTAACCAAATACGGGTTCTAAATATTACACGCAGGCTTTACATTACAGCCCGGAAGAAGTTCCATGATCAGGAACCCGCTTCCGGGCTTTTTTAATCCCGATCAACTTCCAGTCCTAAAAAATTTTCTTACCTTCCCCAAACAGGCAGCCTGCTTCGCTGCCAGGGCTCCGTTTAGTAGCAGAAATGTATTCCCAGGCAAACATTCAACCAATCAAAAAAGGCAAATTGAACGCACAGAATGAGTGTTCTTTCCGGTGTTGCCATTGATCTACCCATATACGGGTAACAAAAACAAGATATTACAATGAAAGGGGGATCGCTTTTCAAGTGGTTTAAGGATATATCCATTGCCAAAAAATTATACTTAACGGTGGGCCTGATGGCCACCCTTATCGCTCTTGAGTTAGGCGCGCTTGTATTTTCAATTCATACGCTTTCGTCTGTACGCGCATATGTAAGCGGCGAAGGCCTTTGGTCAAAAGCGCAGAAAGATGCCATGTACCAGCTGTTAAGATATAGCCGCACGCATAATGAAACTGATTACGACAAGTTTAAGGAGTTTATGAAGGTGCCCGGCGGCGATCATAAAACGCTGGTTGAACTTGCCAAAGAAAACCCTGATATGAATATTGCCCGCCAGGGTTTTATAGAAGGCCGCAACCACCCTGAAGATGTAGACGGTATGATAACGCTTTTCACCCGCTTCAACCGTATATCGTATATTTATAAAGCCATTGAGATCTGGTCGAAGGCCGATCCGCTGGTGGCCGAATTTGTTCCCATTGGTGAACAATTGCATGCAGAGATCAATTCACCCAACCCCTCACCCGAAAAGATCAACGCCATTATTGCGGCCATCGATCCGTTGAACGCCCGCCTTACAAAACTCGAAGATGATTTTTCCTATACCCTGGGCGAAGGATCGCGCTGGCTCGAAAACCTGGTTCTAAAATTACTATTTGCCATTGCCCTTTCGGTTGAAGTAACAGGGTTAACACTGGCTATTATAGTAAGCCGTAACATACAGAAAGGACTGAACGAAATTCTGCAATCGGCCAAGGCAGTTGCAAAAAAAGAATTCAATCGCAAAGCAAAGGCATTCTCAAAAGATGAGATAGGCATACTGGCCCATAACTTCAACAGTATGGCCGAAGAACTGGAACGCAGCATCAGGGAAATTGAAAAGGCCCAACAAAAATTTAAAGGCCTGCTTGAAAGCGCCCCCGACGCTATTGTTATCGTTGGTGAAAAAGGAACCATTCAGCTGGTAAATAATAAATGCGAACTTATTTTCGGGTATAAAAAGAATGAGCTTATCGGTTATAATGTAGAGTTATTGTTACCCGAACGGTTTCGCTCTGCGCCAAACGAACAACGAAAATTGTTTTATGATATTCCTGGCGTTCGTTCAACGGAGGTAGGGCTGGAATTATTGGGCCGCCGCCAGAACGGGGAAGAATTCCCGGTGGAAATAAGTTTAAGCCCGCTCGATACTGAAGAGGGTTTACTGGTAACGGCGGCCATTCGCGATATTTCGGAGAAGAAACGCCTTGAAAAAGAGATAAGGGACGTTAACCTTTCACTGGAGAAAAAAGTAAAACAACGAACCGCCGAACTGGAGATAAAGAATAAGGAGCTGGAACAATTCGCTTATGTAGCTTCGCATGACCTTCAGGAACCTTTGCGCACTACATCCAGCTTTGTAGAGCTGCTTCGCAAACAATACTACGGTAAGATCGACGAAAACGCCAACAGGTATATCGATTACGTGATACAGGCTTCGGATAGAATGAAAACACTGATCAAAGACCTGCTCGATTACTCGCGCATTGGCCGGGAAAAACAATTTGAACCGGTCGACTGCAATACCGCATTCGCTGAAGTAACGGCCGACCTGGCAAAAGTGATAAAGGAAAACAAAGCCGTTATCACCGTAGAGAACCTGCCCATAGTAAATGCCTTTCCAACAGAGCTGAAACTATTATTTCAAAACCTCATCAGCAATTCGATCAAATTTCAAAAACCAGGTGTCGCCCCTCATATTAACATCTCAACATCCAAAGAAAACAGTCACTGGCATTTCAGGTTCCGCGATAATGGCATTGGAATAGAAAAACAATACCAGCAACGCATATTCATC
>CBIHPC010000396.1:0-5098 GCA_966211305.1 uncultured Niastella sp. | reverse complement strand
TGCCTAATGCGCCATGTAATAAAATGATGTGTTGCATGGTAGTTATTATGAATTTCAAATATAAAAAATCAATTACAAGTGTAAACGCATAACAGTAACATATGATAAAGAAGTTTATGCATTTCACTCTTATTCGTTAAAAACTATCAGTCAGCATGTTTTATGTAACAGGTTCTTTTCATGTGGACGCACTAATTTTAAAATTCTTTTGTCAAATCAATTAGTGCGTTGTTTAATATAATAGGGGATTCTGTCAAACTGTGAATATGTGTTTATCTGCTACACGTAAATGATGCGCTAACCTCTTCGTATTTGTACCATGTGCCTGTCTTTTTTGTAGCGATATTACACTTTCACTCATGTATATTTCCCTGCTGTTGAAGTAAAATATAATCGCGTTGCCATATGTAAGTGTCAGCCTTTTGCCCACGTGCCGGCTGAAAAGGCGTTCCTATTGCCCTTTTATTGGATTGTTGAAAAAACAAAATTGTCCATGCTGCGTTGATGCAATGCCGTTTGGGAAAACTATGTCTTTTTTATTTTTTTACAACATAAAAACCGAGTCAGTTATGAAAAAGATGATCGCACTTTTCGTTTTCGCATGTACGTTTACTATTGCCAATGCGAACTTTACTGCAAAAACTACTGCGTTCGTTCAACCCTTTGATCAGTCGTATGCCCTTTCGAACAACTATCTCTGGTTTACTGACATTGACCTCACCGACCCGGCCGGATCTTATTGCACTATTTGGGCTGAAATGGACAGGTTACGAAATTCTTATCCCGGTTATTCATTTTCACATATTCCTTATGTGGGATTGAATGAATTTGAGTTTGGCTTTAGCGCACCGCTTTATTTTGCGACGATATACAGTGATTTATATTAACGTGGTAAGCGTCGTCAGTTGTAACCGTCGTTTTGGACCAATGCCGGATTACGGATTATCTCATCCTTGGGCACGGGCCATAAAGCCGCTGTGGGTGTCCAGGTCTGTGGCCGGCAGTAGCTCATTACCTCATCGATCCTTTTTTCACCAGGATGTGTAGCAGTGTGAGCCGGTAAACGTTTCAGATCGAACCAGCGATGACCCCATTCTGCAAAAAATTCCACGCGCCGCTCCTGTTCAATGGCAGCTAGCGCCTGGCTTTGTGAAGTGATTGTGGTCAGGTCTGGCAACCCCGCTCTTTTCCTGATCTTATTCAGGTCGCTGAGCGCATCGGTCAGTCGATCCTGCATCGCCAGCGCCTCTGCGCGAATACAATATAGTTCTGCCAGGCGCAGCACTATATTGTATTCTTCCCGCGGAACGTTGGTGTTTAATTTATACTTATGAGGCGAATTGTATTCTTTCCCGTTTACCATCACCGTTCTTATCCATAATCGGCGCGCATCGCCCGGTTCAATTTTCTTCATCAGTGTGTCGCTGAGAATAAAAGCAGGTCTTCCATTGGGGTTCAATGGTACGAACATAGCGCCTTCAGCCGTATTGTAAGCCTCCATAATGGTCATAAACTGAAGAATGGCTTCCCTGCTGTTATAGCGGAAGGTTTGCGCCAGGTTGGTTTCAAGCTCGTAAACGCCTGATTCAATAACAGCAGTAGCTTCTTCCACTGCTTTTGTCCATTCATTGCGGAATAAATGAATTCTCGCAAGTAACGCCTGTGCCGCCAGCCGGTTTGCCCGTACCCGGTCTGCAGGGAAGTCGGGCGAAGTAGCATATTTATCTGTCAATAAGTTTTTGGCGCTGATCAGATCTTCAACCACCCGGTCGTAAACTGTATTGGAAGCAGCTCTGGGAATGGAAGTGTTCTTTGTATAATCGGTGCCGAGGGCCAGTGGTACATCGCCATACAGGTTAACAAGGTAAAAATAGGAAAGCGCCCGTAAGAAATATGCTTCCCCTAATAATTGATTGCGTAGGGAGGGAGTGATCGTATTGGCGCCGGTAAGCCCCTCAATGATATCATTACATTGATAGATGTATGAATATGTATTAGTCCAAATGAACCATATTGTTTTGTTATCAGGCGTAACGGTGTTTGTCAAAAATGGCTGATCTGTTTCTAACGGGGTGGTTCGGTTTAATTCGTCAGCAGCTAACCCGCAATAACGGCTTAATTGGCCATTGAATGGCCCGAAACTATACATCATTTTATAGTATACTCCAATCAATGCGGCCCGGGCCAGCGAATCGCTGGTGTAAACCTGCGGAGTGATCACTTTGTTGGCAGGCGAACCCGCGTCGAGTAATTTATTACAGCTTATGATCAGGGGCAACCCAATAACCAAAGGCGCTGCAACAACCCATTTGTTTATTATCCTGAACAGATGCATACGTTACAGTTTATAGTGTTACTTGTAAGCCGATGGTAACCGTTCTTTGTAAAGGCAAACTAAATGGTGCCTGTAATTCCGGATCGGCGCCTTCAAACGGCGTTACGGTGAACAGGTTCCCGGCGCTTATATAAACATTCGTTCTTTTTATATGTCTTTTCCTGCAAAATTTATCCGAAAAAGTATATCCTGCCTGTATATTCTTCAATCGTACATAGGAGGCATCTACAACCTGAGCATCAGAATTCGTCCAGTTACTGATAGCATTTTTTACCGTGCCGCTGGTTAAAGTACTTACCTTTTGCCAGGTAGCCACATCGCCCCGTTGACGCCATCTGTTATTTAATTCAGCTGGCTGATTGCTGTAAAAGTCGAGATTTGTTGTGCCGGGAAAATATGATCTATATAGATAAGTGAACGGATGTTGTGCGTTTTGTTTTCTGAATTCAAAATAAGTATCCAGGTAAAATTGCCTGAAGTGAAATGTATTTCGAATTCCTCCAAAAAATACCGGGTCATAATTGATCGCCTTTTTCTCGTTGGCATCTGCAATTGTAAATAATCCGGTGGCTGAATCAACGCCCGTATAATTTTGTGCTATCAGGATATTCAGCGGTTTGCCGATCATTAATTTGTTGGCATAATTTGAATTTTCGAGGTCATCAAATCGCACCAGTTTGTTTTGTGGTATAGCCAAAGTCAGTTTGCTGCTCCAAATAAATTTGCCCCATGATTTTTTGAATGAGGCATCTACTTCAACGCCGGTATTTTGAATAATAGCCGGGAAGTTCTGAACAATATTACCAAAACCGGCCTGGCCTGGTAAGACATAATTAATGAGTTGGTTTTTGCTGCGGTTACGGTAGGCAATTATGGTTGTATTGAAATTGTCGTTTATGCGAAGTTCAAGTCCGGCTTCCAGTTTCCGTGTCACTTCCCATTGATAATAGGGGTTAGCCAGTCCTTCCGGATAAATGCCGGTAATGCCCTGGTATTGTTGTGCGGCTTTATTCCAGATGTTCAGATAGGCATAATCGCCGATCTGGTCGTTACCGGTGGTACCGTAGCTGGCGCGCAGTTTGGCATAACTGTTAGCTCCTTGCTCGTTTTCTTTTTCCCAAAAGATATAACCGGCGCCAATAGCCCCAAAATTGGCATACCGGTTTTCCGGGCCAAATCGGGATGAACCGTCACGGCGAACGGTTAAGCTGAGGAAGTATTTGTTTTTAAGGTTGAATTTCAACCGGCCAAAAGTGGAAAGAAAAAGATACTTCGAATGATCTGACGCATATGTGGAACCATTTGCCGCAGAAGGAATGCCCAGTAATTGATCATTGGTATAACCGGTGTCGCTCCTGTTCCACCAGTCGTTCAATTGCGCCGACCAGGAAGCGCCTATTACGCCTTCAACCCGTATTCTTTTAAACAGGGAGTCGGTATAGTGCAACGAGGGCTCAACGATCCACGTAGTGAACCTGTTTTTTGCTTCACTGTAAGTACCCTTTGGCATTAGATCAGGATCGAAGGCGCTCATCGGCTTTTTGCTTTTCTCATGAACCCTTATTTCCTGGAAACCTACTGACGACTCCAGCCGCCATTTGCGCATTATTTTATACTGTACATAGGCATGTATCGATGTGTTGCCTGTTTGTATATTATCCTTCAGTTTGAAAAAACTTAACGGGTTCCTGAAATTAGCATCGTTTTCTTCCCATACCAAATTGCCTTCGCGGTCCTTAAGCGCCGGTGCGTTGGGCGCCAGCAGCGTTGCGTACATGATGTTCTCGGTGAGCCATTTATTTTCCGCAACGGCAAAGGAAGCTGTTATCCCGGTTTTTAATTTCCGGTTCTTTGATCGATAGTAAAAATCTGACAACAACGACCATCTTTTGCCATAAACATCCGATGGCAGGTTGGCTGTCTGGCTGCCATAACCGCCGTTCAGCATAAACTGGTACAACGTATCGCCCTGTGAGAAAGAAAAATGCTGGTTCATGTTGTGTGAGGTGCCGCCGAGTAACAGCTTGTTGAAATCGGTGTATCTGTTCGGGTCCCATACAACCAGGTCGGGCGCTTTGGCCGCCGTGATGGGGGAGTTATCATTGGCGAATGCTTCCCGCCGCATTTCGAGATACTGTTCGGTATTCATCAACGGCATACCCGGCAGTGAACGGCCTATGCCGTAAGATGCCGATACCGTCACCTGCGGTTCTTTGGAATTCCCTTTTTTAGTAGTGATGAGAATAACGCCGTTGGCGCCACGGGCTCCATACATGGAGGTAGCTTCCGCATCTTTCAACAATGTGATCGTCTCTATGTCGAGCGGGTTTATGGTAAAGAAAGGATCGAAACCCACAGCCGCTATGCCGGGGGCCTGCGGTTCGCCCACCATGGTTGTTAACTGGTTTACCGGCCGCAACAGGGGCGCCCAGGGAATACCATTCACCACGAAGAGCGGACTGCTTGAAGGCCTGTAGTTCAGTTCGGAGTTTGCGCCCAGTGAAGTAGGGCCCCTGAACTGGAATTTATGCGTGGTGCCTGCCAGTCCACTCGTGGGCGGCGCAAAAACACCGGAAATATTTTCCTGAATGATCTTCAGCACATCTCCGGTAGGAACGCCGGTCAGTTTTATCTGCGCAACACCGGCTGTATTGCTTTTTTCTTTAGTGGAATAACCTCTTACTATCGCCACATCCATATTGGGGTTCTCAAGCTCCATGTGAACGAACAACGTTCTGCGGCTGCTTCGCCAGGGAATGAGGA
>CBIHPC010000395.1:0-5135 GCA_966211305.1 uncultured Niastella sp. | reverse complement strand
GACTAGCTTACAACTAATAAAAAAACCTTAACTTTGCACCCTGATTTTTAAAAGTTAGCTCATCAACTATTATCTATAATGCTGACAAAGAAAAGAATTTTATTTATTGCTAACGAAATGTCCCCCTACCTGGAGTTAACAGAATTCTCTGAAACGGTTAACCGGTTGGCAATAAAGGCAAACGAAAATGGCTTTGAAGTACGTTGTATCATGCCCCGGTTTGGGGTTATCAACGAAAGACGTCATCGCCTGCATGAAGTGGTTCGGTTGTCGGGCATTAATGTTTCTGTAGGTAATGATGATTATCCCCTGCAAATCAAAGTAGCCTCTTTACCCAACGCCCGGTTACAGGTTTACTTTCTGGATAATGAAGACCTGTTCAAACGCAAGTTCATCTTCCACGATGAAGGTGAGAAATGGTTTGACGACAATGACCTGCGTACCGTATTCTTCTGTAAAGGCGCCCTGGAAACGGTTAAGAAATTCGGCTGGCCGCCAGATATCATTCATTGCAGCGGCTGGATGACCGGTTTAATTCCCCTGTACCAAAAGACAGCCTACAAAAAAGAGCCGGTATTCTCACACAGCAAGGTCATATATACCATCGGCAACAATACCCACAAGGAAAAACTGGGTGATGATTTTCTGAAGATCGCTTCTATCAGCTCTGTTGTAAAAGAAAAAGACCTCGAACCATTCAAAGAAGGTACTACCACGGCCATGATGCGCGGCGGCGCCACGTATGCCGATGCCATTACCTTTGGCGCCGACAAGGTTGACAAAAAGCTGGTTGAGGATTTTGGAAAGGTAAAAGGTAAGAAGGTGCTCACTTACAATGCCGAGTCTGACCTGACAGATTACCTGCAACTGTATCACGATTTAACCAAGTAAGTTGAAAGTTATAAGCAGTAAGTTATAAGTAATCAGATGTTCACATGTAATCAACAATTACGTATTTCATCAATTTAACACTTAGAACTTATAATTTATAACTATATTTTTGCTCCCATTAATATTCTATACAATTCCAACAAACAAAGATTTATGCCTTACTTATTTACTTCTGAGAGTGTTTCGGAAGGCCATCCTGATAAAATAGCTGACCAGATCTCTGATGCCCTTATTGATAACTTCCTGGCATTTGACGCCCAATCGAAAGTAGCTTGTGAAACATTGGTTACAACCGGTCAGGTAGTTCTGGCGGGTGAAGTTAAATCGAAGGCATATCTCGATGTTCAGGAAATAGCCCGTGAAGTGATTCGCAAAATTGGTTATACCAAAAGCGAATACATGTTCGAAGCCAGCTCGTGCGGTGTATTATCGGCCATTCATGAGCAGTCTTCCGATATTAACCAGGGAGTTGACAGAACAAAGAAAGAAGATCAGGGCGCCGGTGACCAGGGGATGATGTTTGGTTACGCTACCAACGAAACCGAAGATTATATGCCACTGGCATTGGACATTGCCCATAAATTACTGATAGAACTGGCCGCCCTGCGCCGCGAAGGAAAAAAGATCGAGTACCTGCGTCCCGATGCAAAAAGCCAGGTTACCCTCGAATACGATGATAACAACAAGCCTGTTCGTATTGATGCTATTGTAGTAAGCACACAGCACGATGATTTCGATTCAGAATCAAAAATGGCTAAAAAGATCAGGGAAGATGTGATCAACATCCTGATCCCGCGCGTTAAAGCAAAGTATAAAAAATACGCTCACCTGTTCAACGATAAGATCAAGTATCACGTAAACCCAACCGGTAAATTCGTTATCGGCGGACCGCATGGCGATACTGGTTTAACCGGTCGTAAGATCATCGTTGATACTTACGGTGGTAAAGGCGCTCACGGTGGTGGTGCGTTCAGCGGAAAAGATCCTTCAAAGGTTGACCGTTCTGCTGCCTATGCTACCCGCCACATTGCGAAGAACCTGGTTGCTGCCGGTTTGTGCGATGAAGTACTGGTACAGGTTTCATACGCTATTGGTGTTGCCCAGCCAATGGGTTTGTACATCAATACCTATGGCACGGCCAAAGTTGAGCTTACCGATGGTGAAATAGCCAAACGCGTTAGCCAGATCTTCGATATGCGTCCTTACTTCATTGAGCAACGCCTTAAACTGCGTAATCCTATCTACAGTGAAACCGCTGCATACGGACACATGGGCCGTCAGCCGGAAGTGGTTGAGAAAACCTTCACTGCACCCGATGGTAAAACCATTAAGAAAAAAGTGGAGCTGTTTACCTGGGAGAAGCTGGATTATGTGCGTAAGATCAAGCAGGCTTTTGGGATCAGATAAAATTTGTACTCATATAAGTACATGTAAGTACTTGAATGCCACCCTGTTTTGCAGGGTGGCATTTGTTTGTATGGAATATTTAAGTTATATTTGTTGAAACCTTGAGAGAATGGTAACAGCATCACAGGCAGTAAAAATGTACGGAATTGTTGAATAAACATTTCAAAAATAAAGAAGATGCCCAGGCGGTTGTTGCAAGTATTGAAGATATTGTTGACAATAAGTTCAATACTGAAAGGGATCGGCTCTCTACAAAGGAAGACATTCATAGTGTAAATCAAAAAATTTCCTCTTTGGAAACTCGCCTGGAACAGGGCTTTAAAGATCAATTGAAATGGCTTATTATACTTATGGTAGGCTTATCTTCATTAATGGTTGCTGCAATTAAACTTATTTAAGTATTCACAAATAGATTATTCAGCCCCGACGGTATCGTCGGGGCTGTTTTTTTGTAACAGATGTTCTATTTTCGGGCCATGAATGAACAGCTCAATCCATGGAAAGTGATCGATGGAAAAAAGATCTATGAAAATCCCTGGATACAACTCACCGAATTCGATGTAATCAATCCTTCAGGCGGCAAAGGCATTTATGGTAAAGTACACTTCAGGTCCATTGCAACCGGCGCCCTGCCGCTCGATGAGGAATTAAATACGTACCTGGTTGGACAGTACCGCTTCACGATCGATCGCTATAGCTGGGAAATACCTGAAGGCGGCGGCGCCTTTGGCATTGACCCTGTTGAATCGGCCAAACGCGAATTACTGGAAGAAACCGGGTTGATGGCAGCCGAGTGGACGCAGCTGGTTGAAATGCACCTGAGCAATTCCGTCACGGATGAATATGCGGTGGTTTACCTGGCAAGGAATTTAAGCCAGCATACCGCCTCGCCCGAGGAAACGGAACAATTGCAGGTAAAGAAACTGCCATTTGAGGAAGCATACAAAATGGTAGAACGCGGCGAAATAACCGATTCCATGTCGGTAGCAGCTATTTTAAAAGTAAAACTCATGTTGGCAGATGGACGGTTATCATAAAAAGAAGCCCGGTATAAATAAAGCATCGTTGATCATCGGCCGCCAGCCGGTTATTGAAGCCATTCAATCGGGCCGGCCTATCGATAAAATATTCTTTCAGCGAAATGTAAGCGGCGATTCCATTGGTACTATCAGGCAACTGGCGCGGGATCAGCACATTCCCATTCAACAGGTGCCGCCCGAAAAACTGCAATCCTTTACAAAGGCCAATCACCAGGGCGTTATTGCCATTGCAGGGCTGGTACAGTATATGGACCTGCAACAGGTAATAGATCATGTTATGGGCAACGGCGAAACGCCTTTGTTTGTGATACTCGACGGTATAACCGATGTACGTAACATAGGGGCTATTGCCCGCAGTGCAGTGTGTTGCGGTGCGCAGGCCATCATCATTCCCGACAAAGGCGTTGGCGCCCTTAATGAAGAGGCCATGAAATCATCGGCCGGCGCCCTGGAAAAGATCAATATTTGCCGGGTGAACAGTTTAATGAAGGCGGTAGATACCCTGCACCTGAACGGGATAAAAGTATTTGCCACTGAAATGACCGCTGAAAAATTCCTGTACGAAGTTGATTATACCGAACCCTGTTGCATTGTAATGGGCAATGAAGAGAACGGCGTATTTCCGGCATTGATGAAAATATGCGATGAAAAAATAAAGATCCCGATGGCCGGAAATTTTGAATCGTTCAATGTATCGGTGGCGACAGGGATTGTGTTGTATGAAGCCATGAAGAATAGGATGCATAATTAGCTAATGTGATAATGTGATAATGGAATACAAATACAACAGTAATTAGCAAGTGTGATAATATGCCGGTGGAATACGATACAGGGAGAACGTGTGGATTCAGGTGTTCCGAATGAAAGAACCACAAACCATAAACCACAAACCATAAACTTAATTTATGTTGCTAACAAACAGTGAGCAAACTGCCATTAAGTTAATCGAATGTCCCAGAGATGCCATGCAGGGCTGGCCGGTTTTTATTCCAACCGAAAAGAAGATCGAATACCTGCATACCTTATTGCAGGTAGGTTTCCATACGCTTGATTTTGGCAGCTTCGTGTCGGCCAAAGCCATTCCGCAACTCGCCGATACGGCAGCCGTTTTAAAAGGATTACAGCAACTGCCAGTCGATTCCCCAACGAAGCTGCTGGCCATCATTGCCAATGTGCGCGGAGCGGAAGAAGCAGCCGCATTTGATGCGATCAGCTACCTCGGTTTTCCATTTTCCGTAAGCGAAACCTTTCAACAACGCAATACCAACAGCACCATTGCCCAATCGCTGCAACGGGTAACGGAAATACAACGTATTTGCGAGCAAAGCCGTAAAGCGCTCGTCATTTATATTTCCATGGGCTTTGGCAATCCCTATGGCGATGCCTGGTCGCCGGAGATCGTGTTTGAATGGGTGAACAGGATCGCAGCCCTCGGCGTTCCCGTTATTTCGCTTGCCGACACCGTGGGCCTGGCCACGCCGGAACAGGTGTATTCCATGACCAGTTATGTGATCGAAAAACTGCCTCAACACCAGATCGGGGTGCATCTTCATAGCACTGCCTACAACCGCGAAGCTAAAATAGAAGCCGCCCGCAAGGCAGGCTGCCGCCGGTTCGACTCAGCCATGAAAGGTATTGGCGGCTGCCCCATGGCCAATGACAACCTGGTTGGCAACATCGATACCGAATGGCTCATATCATATTTAGAACAATATGATAATTTACTCACATTGAATAAAACAGCGCTGGCGAAAAGTGTTAACTTAGCTAACGAAATATTTACCTTATGAAAAGCGC
>CBIHPC010000394.1:0-5148 GCA_966211305.1 uncultured Niastella sp. | reverse complement strand
CTAGTGTTTCATCTTTGACGCCCTTGTGGCGCAGGTAATGCGCCAGTTGGTTGGAACGCTCATCGAGCTGCCGGTAGCTGAGGGACTGGTTTTCATACACCACGGCAATTGCATCGGGGTTAAGGGCTACCTGTTTTGCAAACAGATCGATGATGGTAGCCGGTTCAACCGTTGCGGCAGTAGCATTGAAACCGTGCAGTAGCTGCCGCTCTTCCTCTTCCTGCAAAAGGGCAAGTTTACCAACTGAAACAAACGGATTGGTAACGATACTGTATAGCAATTGCCGGTAATGGCTGAACAACTGCCTGATAGTGGCAGGTGTGAAAAGATCACAGCTGTAAGTCATCACTACCGACAAACCATCACCAACCGTTGAGATCTCAATATTCAGATCATACTTGGCATGAACAATTCCTCCATCATAACCGCTCAAATTCAGGCCGGCTGTTTCCTGTGTTGTAGCCGCAGGCGTGTTCAGCAAAGAGAACATGATCTGAAAGAGCGGGTGGCGACTGATATCCCTTTGCACGCCCAGTGCTTCCACTACCTTTTCAAAAGGTATATGCTGATGCTCATAAGCGCCCAGTGTAGTTTCTTTCACCTGTTCAAGCAATTCCATAAAACTCAGGTCATCATGAATATGGCTTCTCAACACCAGGTTATTCACAAAACAGCCGATCAGCCCTTCCACTTCCTGCAGCTGCCGCCCTGCTGTGGGACTGCCAACCGCAATATCTTTTTGCCCACTGTAGCGGTATAACAATATCTTGAATGCGGCAAGCATTGTCATAAATAAGGTAGCGCCTGCCTGCCTGGAAAGTGAAGCCAGGGCGTTTGCCAGTTCCTGTTCCAATAACCTGCTTTCTACAGCTCCCCGGGTGCTTGTATCGGGGGGGCGCTGATAATCCGTCAACAGTTCAAAAGGTTCCAATTCCCGCAGTTGTTGCCGCCAGTATTGCAACCCGGCTTCCAGTACGGTTCCTGTGAGCGCCTCTCTTTGCCATAATGCGTAATCTGCATACTGTACAGGCAGCGGTTTTAGAACAGGAGGCCGCATTTCCCTAATGCTATTATATAGCTCCATCATTTCCGTTATGAATATGGCCATTGACCAGCCATCAGCGGCGATATGATGCAGTATTAGAACCAGTAAAAATTCATTGGCCGTTACCGTAAACAGAGCGGCGCGTAACATACAGTCTGCCGACAGGTCAAATGGCCTATTAACAAAGCGGGCGATACTGTCGTTCAGCATTTTCTGCCCGCCGCCTGACTGCCCCGGTAAAATTGTTTCCAATTGCCAGTGCGTCATTTCTTTTATTTGCTGACACAACATTCCATCTGTTTCGCAAATAACACTTCGTAGAATGGCATGGCGGGCAAGTACCGCTTTAAAAGCAGTTTCCAGCGCATGTATGTCCAACTCACCCTGCAGTTTCAAAAAATAAGGCAGATGATATTGCACACTCCCCTGCAGCCTGTTTATGAACCACAAGCGTTCCTGTGAAAAAGAGAGGGGAAATTCATTCCTTCCGGCATGATGCACAACTGGCGGCAGCGCCACGCCGCCGGGAAATTCCTTTACAAGGAGCGCCAGCGCTGCAATGGTGGGATGCAGGAACAGGTCACGTACATTTAATTCGATGTTGAACTGTTTTCTAACGGCTGCTACCACCCGCATCGCCATCAGCGAATGGCCGCCCACCTCAAAGAAATTATCATATACGCCTATGGTTTCAAGATCAAGCAACGCTGACCATATCTCCGCCAGCTTTACCTCCGTTTCGTAACGCGGCGCCACAAATGTTCGTCCCTGTGGCGCTTCCAGCCTCATGCCGGCCAGCTTCTTTCGGTTTACCTTGCCATTAGGGGTCAGCGGCAGTTGATCAATAGTCAGCAATACAGCCGGCAGCATATATTCCGGCAAATGGGTGCGCAGCCTGGCATATACTGTGTGCTGCTCATATGCAGCTTCTACCTGCAGATATGCCACTAACCGATTGCTGCCTGCATTATCTTTTACCGCTACCACCACGGCCTGCTTTACACCAGGCGCCTGGTTTAACACAGTTTCCACTTCGCCTGTTTCTATGCGGTAGCCCCTTATTTTAACCTGGTTATCTAACCGGCCGATATATTCAATATTGCCGTCGGGCAACCATTTTGCAAGGTCACCGGTTCGATATAATTTCCCACTGCCGAAAAAGTTCTTTACGAATTTCTCATCCGTTAAGGCAGGATTGTTCAGGTATCCTTTTGCCAGTCCGTTTCCCCCAATGCACAATTCACCGGGAATGCCTATGGGACATAACTGTTCATCTTTTAATATATAAACCTGCGTATTGGCAATGGGTGTGCCTATATTCACTTTTTCGTTTGCGTTCAGTTGCTTTACAGTTGACCAGATGGTAGTTTCTGTCGGGCCATAACAATTCCATACACACCTGTCTGTTAAACTTACCAGTTCGTCTTTAAGTTTCTCCGGCACAGCTTCACCTCCTGTAAGTATGGTGATCTGTTCCGTGTTCTGCCATCCGCTTTCCAGTAATAGCTGCCAGGTAGCGGGTGTGGCCTGCATATGGGTGGCTGCAGCTGCTGAAAGCAGCGCCTTCAGTTTATGCCCGTCCTTTACATCGTCGTTGCCGGTTATATATACTTTGCTGCCCGACAGCAGGGGCACATAGAGCTCGAGGCCCGATATATCAAAGCTGCAGGTAGTTACAGCCAGCATGGTATGGCGTTCATTCATCTGAAGCAAGCGGTTCATACTGGTAAGGAAATTCAAAAGGGCGTCATGTGCGATCATTACCCCTTTGGGTTTTCCGGTACTGCCTGAGGTATAGATCACATACGCCAGCCGGGAAGCAGAAAGCAGGGGATTATCCGCCGGTTTCCCGGGGGGCGGTGCTGTATGATCCCACTCATCAAGGCAGATTATTTCTGCCGCTATTCCTTCTGTAAACCGACTGCGGTAGCGTGTTGAAGTAAGTACAAGGTTGGCCGCGGTATCCTGCAGCATAAACGAGATCCTTTCAGTTGGATATTCCCCGTCTACCGGTACATAAGCTCCGCCTGCTTTTAAAACCGCCAGCAAACCAACCAGCATGCCGGTGCTTCTTTCAATACAAACCGGCACCAGCACCCCTTCTTTCACTCCCTTGGTTCGCAGATACGATGCCAGCCGGCCCGAACGTTCATTCAGCTCCCGGTAGCTGAGCGATCCCCTGTTATCGATCACTGCAGTCAGTGCCGGGGTGCGCTCCGCCTGTTCTTCAAAGAGCTCAATAAAAGTGGCGCCCCGGCGGTATTCTGCAGCAGAGCTGTTAAAGCCGTATTTTACCAACTGCATTTCTTCATCGCTCATCATTTGCAGTTGAGCTATGAGCTGTTCCGGATCTTTTATTATTGCATTCAGTAATTGCTCAAAATGATCCAGCATCCTAATTATGGTGTGCTGTTCAAATAAGTCGCTGCAATAGGTGAGCACCATCTGCAGCCCATCACTGGCTTCAACAATATCGAGACTGATATCATATTGTGAGAAATGCTGCGTTAGCTTTTCCGGCATCAGCTGCAGTTTTTCACCTTCTTTACCGGCTCCCGAAGGCCGGTGTTGTATACTGAATAGTACCTGGAATACAGGATGACGTCTTACATCTCTTTCTATCGCCAATGCCTCCACTATTTTATCAAACGGCACCTCCTGGTTCTCATAGGCGCTTAGGGTAGTTTGCTTAATCTGCTCAAGAAAAACTGTAAAAGGAGTATTGCCGTTTACATTACTTCGCAGCGCCAGTGTGTTTACAAAAAAGCCTATCAGGCCTTCCAGCTCCTGCTGCTGCCGGCCTGCAACAGGGCTGCCTACACAAATATCAATTTGCCCGCTGTAACGGTATAATAACACTTTGAATGCAGCCAGCAGGGTCATAAATAAGGTGGTTCCCTGCCGCGCGCTCAGGGCATGTAAATTTTGCATTAACCCGCTGCCGGTTGATTTGGCAACGGCCCTTCCTTTAATGCTTTGTTCTGGCGGGCGTGCATGATCTGCAGGCAACTCAAGCGGTTCTACGTCTTTCAACTGTACCTTCCAGTAAAGCAACTTTTCCGCCATTATTTTTTCCGACAGGTACCGTCTTTGCCATAAAGCATAATCGGCATATTGCACCGGCAAAGGCTTCAGGACCGGCTGCCTGCCTTCTCTCCTGCTTATGTACAGTTCCATCAGTTCTTTCATCAGTATTTGAACAGACCAGCCATCGGATGCTATATGATGCATTACCAAAGCCAGTGTAAACTGGCCGCCCGGCGTTTTAACCAGCCACGCTTTTATCATAAAGTCTGCTGCCAGATCGAACGGGGCGGTAAGCAACTGTTCAATATATGCCTGCAGTGCTGCCGGCTCCTGTTGCCAGTGAATGCAGTTCATTCGCCAGCAGGCGGCATCCATTATAACCTGGTATGCTTTTCCATCTTCTTCTTTAATAACGGTACGAAGTATTTCATGGCGGGCTATTATAGTGCTAAAAGCAAATTCAAGCGCCTGAACATCTACCCCGGTTCCAAGATGCAATACCAGCGGAATATGATAATGAAGCGTGCCCTGCAGGCGGTCGATGAACCATAATCGTTCCTGAGAGAAGGAAAGCGGGAGCCGTTCAATATCATTCCTGTTGATAGCACCTATTTGCCTGGCTGCGTCTTTAATAAGCGCGTGTTGCCTGCTTTTACTGAAATATTCTTTCAAGGCCTGTTTATGTAATTTCAGGTCTTGCAGCAGCAGTTGGTCGGGCTCCTCGTGCTGGTGCATCAGTATCATTAATTCATCCTGCACTTCGTCAAATGACACCCTGATGCCCTTATCATTAGCCCTGTCAAGTAATTCAATCAGATTGATCAGATCAAGATCGGTCATATTTTTTCAATTTACCCTGCTTATAAACGGATGGCTTTGTAATGGGAAGGTTCAGCAGACAGGTTGCTGCGGTTCACCCTGATGTATTTAGCTACTGCGTCAATGGTTCCCAACTGGAAGAAAATTTTGACAGACATTTCTATATCCATTTCTTTACGTATTACCGACAATGCTCGCATCACCAGTAAGGAATGCCCGCCCAGCTCAAAGAAGTTATCGTAGATCCCTATATTTTC
>CBIHPC010000393.1:0-5149 GCA_966211305.1 uncultured Niastella sp. | reverse complement strand
TACATCCCACATGATTATACTAAAATTGCTGTTCACAGGTGAGTTGCGGATACCCGTTAATAATTTTACCTGAAAGCGGGTGATCCTGCCATATGGAGGTCGAAAAAGATTGGAGTCGATATATTTTCCTGCAGAAAGAATATTCTTCAAATATTGCTCATCGGTAACCTTCCAGCCATTCAAATGATTGAACGTGTGATTACCTACACGATGCCCGCCATTTAAAATATTACTATAAATATCCGGATGTGCGGCAACGTTCTTACCTATGCAAAAAAATGTAGCCCTGGCGTTATATTGTTTTAATTGCTCCAAAACAAATGGCGTAACTACCGGGTGTGGACCATCGTCAAAGGTGAGATATAAAATTTTTTCCTTGACAGGTATATCCCAGATACAACGTGGATAAAGCTTCTTTAGCCACCAGGGAGTTTTTATAAAATATAGCATGCGATCATCCTCTTCGACAAAAATAACTGAAATTACTGTGCGTATCCGGTAATGTGTATCACTTTCTCTTTGTACCTGTACATCTTACCGTTTTTTTTAAGGTATGCTTCCTGCATAGCTTCACTGGTTAGAATGGGATTCAGATACGCTTTTACCTTTTCATCCTTTATTACCGGCGCACTACCGGTGTTTATCGCTTCTTCAATATAGCCATGCAACAAAGGCTGCAGTTCGCCATAAAATAAATTATTACCTGCATATATATCGCAACCGATCACCCTGTCGCCACTCAGGCAAACAAAACCCGTAACGGTGCTATCGGCATTTTTAAATTTCTCACTGAAATAACGCAGGTAGGCATCCTGTTCGGGCGTATACTTTTTATCGCTGCGGCGTGCCAGGTATGCCAGTGTGCGTGAATTGGTGCCGCTTTTATTTAACTGGTTCAATATCTCTTTCCAAACCAACACCTGGTTATTTGACTGACCCAGCACTTTTCGCAATGAGGGATCAGCATAATTGTTGTACTGAATTTTTTTCTCCCTATCGCTCCACCGGCCTTCTTCAACACACATCACCGGAATATACTGGTCTTTGGGCGATGGAGGTAAAATGGTATCCTTTGCCACCATCCTGTCTTGCCGGCCGCCTAAAATGATTTCACCGGAACCAATAAATACGGCTTTATTTCCATTATTGTTTATCCGTAGCCAATGCACATTTTCCGTTGCAGCGGTGCCGCGTTCCGTAACCACCACCGTGCCGTTCGCCATGCCCTGGCTCAACGATTCTATACCGGGTACTACCCGCGCATTTCCGCCATAGCCTTTCGGGCGAATGGGAACAATTTTTAAGTTTTTGTACGTCCAGGCACTGTCATAATCCACGTACAGGTTATTATAGGTTAACTGGGTGAAACCTGGTTTATATAGAAACAGGCAAACCAGAAAAAATATCCTTTTTATCATTTGGTAAAGTTACAAAAGGCTCAATTAGCTAATGTGATAATGAAATACAGTTAAAGGTATCAGGTCTAATACAATGAACCGCAAACTATTATTTAAACTGTGGCATAGCAACCCTCTATCAACCCTATCACCATTCAACGTTTCAACTATTTGTCAGCATGCTGCACAGAAGAGGACTTGTCAACCCGTCAACCTGTCAACTCATTAACTTATATTTGCCCCCTATGGCAAAAAAAGTAAGGGTACGATTTGCACCCAGTCCAACAGGCGGCCTTCATTTAGGCGGTGTAAGAACGGTTCTATACAATTATTTATTTGCCCGCCAGCATGGCGGCGACTTCGTGTTGCGTATTGAAGATACCGACCAAAGCCGTTATGTACCGGGCGCTGAAGAATATATTTATGAATGTTTGAAATGGTGCGGGCTCGATCCTGATGAAAGTCCGCTCAAAGGCGGCCCTCATGCCCCCTATCGCCAAAGCGAACGGAAAGAACTGTACAGGCAATATGCTGAATTTTTAGTTCAGGAAGGAAAAGCCTATTACGCATTCGACCGCCCCGAAGAACTGGAGTCGATGCGTGAACGGTTCAAGACAGCCGAAAATCCATCACCACAATACGATCACAAAGTACGGCAGGAAATGCGCAACTCCTGCTCGCTTACGTTTGAAGAAACCCAACGCATGCTGAACGATGGCGTACCACACGTTATCCGTATTCGCATGCCCGAAAACGAAACAGTGACCTTTACCGATATGATCCGTGGTGAAGTGAGTTTCAATACCGGTTTGGTTGATGATAAAGTACTTCTGAAAGCCGACGGTATGCCTACCTATCACCTCGCCGTGGTGGTAGATGATTACCTCATGAAAATAACCCATGCCTTCCGCGGTGAAGAATGGTTACCCAGCTCGCCTGTGCATATATTATTATGGAAATATTTAGGCTGGGAAGAACAGATGCCGCAATGGGCGCATTTGCCGTTGATCTTAAAACCCGATGGCAATGGCAAACTCAGCAAACGCGATGGCGATCGCCTCGGTTTCCCGGTATTTGCCATGAACTGGACGGTACCGGCCAAAGGCGACACGAAAGAAGAACTGATAAAAGGCTTCAGGGAATTAGGTTTTATGCCCGAAGCATTTGTGAATTTACTGGCCATGCTGGGCTGGAACGACGGCACCGACCAGGAACTGTTTACGATAGATGAGCTGAAAGAAAAGTTCTCGATGGACCGTGTGCATAAAGGCGGCGCCAAGTTCGATTTCGAGAAAGCCAAATGGTTCAACCACGAATGGATAAAGCGATCGGATGTAGCAAGACTGAAGCCTGATGTAAAACAGATCTTCGATCAGCATGGCCTGGCGGCAGCGGATGATAAACTTGAAAAAGTGATCAATCTCGTAAAAGAGCGCTGCACCTTACTCACTGATTTTGTGGAGCAGGGAAAATTCTTTTTCGAAACCCCACAACAGTGGGACCTCGAAGCCATAAAACCAAAATGGAACGATGCCAAACAGGCGTTCTTTGGTGATGTGATTGGTTATTTTCAAGATCAAACGAACTGGAATGCTGCCGCTGATCTTGAAAGTGGATTTAAGGAACTGGCAGCAGCCAGACAAATAAAACCCGGTGAAGTGTTATTGCCGTTGCGCATCATGCTGGTAGGGGGAAAGTTTGGTCCGGGGGTTTTTGAGATTGCTTCTATCATTGGGAAGGAAGAGACTGTTGGTAGGATAAAAAAGGTGCTGGAACAATTGTAAAAAGCTGCACGCCTCACGCTGCACGCTGCACGCAAAAAATACATCCAGGGATAACCCAAAGCATATTTAATTGTGAATTAGAGCTTGTTGAAAACCAGTAAGCATTTTTTGTTCATCAATTAATGCTTCCTTTAATTCTTTTAATAATTGTTTGTCGCCTTTATTTAATTGTTCTGCTATAATAACCTGGGTTTCCAATTCATATGTGGAACCCAGGGCTATTTCAATAAATCGGGAGTAATCTTTTTCACTCTTGCGACTACTACCTTCAGCTATATTTGAAGGAATTGATACTCCCGCTCTGTTCATTTGCTGCACAATGGAATATTTAACTTCTTTGGGAAAAGTCTCTGTAACACGATAAGTTTTAATGGCAATATCAATACCTTTTTTCCAAATTCTCAACTCTTTAAAATTTTTCATTAGCAGCGAATGGTTTAATGATTATGGTCAATTATGAAGCTGTATTTGCGTGCAGCGTGCAGCGTGTAGCGAAGAAGCTCCAGGAGCTAGAAATTTCTATTCTTCCCCACCCACTCAGCTATATAACCAGCTATTTCGGTAGTAGGCGTTCCCGGTGCAAATAACTTTCCAACACCCATGGCATTCAATTGCTGCATATCTTCTTCAGGAATAATTCCGCCGCCGGTAAGCAACACATCGTCCATACCCTTTTCCTTCATCAATGCCACCACTTTAGGGAAAACGGTCATGTGTGCGCCCGATAAAATACTAATACCAATTGCGTCCACATCTTCCTGTAATGCGGCATTCACTACCATTTCGGGCGTTTGCCGCAGGCCGGTATAGATCACCTCCATTCCGGCATCGCGCAATGCAGTGGCTATTACCTTGGCGCCCCGGTCGTGCCCATCGAGTCCAACTTTAGCTACCAGAACCCGCAACGGTCTGTTTACTTTCTGATTCATGCAAGCAACTTTTAAGTGTTCAAAAATACGCTTCTTTAGCTAACATTGCTGCCCGCGGTCAAAACGCTTCATTATACCATAAATACATTTCAGTGCCCCTTTTACACATTACAACCGGAGATGCTTTTGCCCGGCCAGAAATGTTTGCATTTTTGATCTGCCAACTCAACGAAAACGATTCAACACCCTTAACATATTATCAGGACAGGTTCTCTTATCAGATGTGGCAGCCTTTTTCCAAAGGCTGCATTTTTTCTTCCCCCGCCAAAGCTTTAGCGAAGGCCGGTTGCCTTCAAAATCACCTATTTCCTTTAGATTTACAATACGATCAACATCCTGTAACCAAAAAAATAATACATGTATTCTGCCATAACTACTTCGGTTGACAATGCGATCCTGCTCATTACCATTAACCGGCCCGATAAATTAAATGCACTGAACAAAACCGTACTCGATGAACTGAACACTGCGGTTGATGAGTTGTACAGTAATAATGCGATCAGGTCTGCGATCATCACCGGTGCCGGCCCCAAAGCATTTGTTGCAGGCGCCGATATCAGCGAATTCCAGGGACTGAAACATAGCGAAGGCATGGACCTCGCCCACAAAGGCCAGTATATTTTCAAAAAAATAGAAGATTCACCCAAACCCGTAATTGCAGCGGTGAACGGTTTTGCGCTGGGGGGTGGCTGCGAGTTGGCCATGGCCTGCCATTTCAGAATAGCTTCGGAGAATGCAAAATTCGGTCAGCCCGAAGTAAACCTGGGGTTAATACCCGGTTATGGCGGCACGCAACGGTTAACGCAACTGATAGGCAAGGGCCGGGCCATTGAACTATTGATCACCGGCAACCTGCTCGATGCCGCTACCGCCCTGCAGTACGGACTGGTAAATTACGTAGTGCCGCAGGAAGAGTTGATTGCAAAAGCACGCACTATTCTTGAACTGGTTAATACAAAAGCGCCGTTGGCAGTAGGCCGTTGTATAAAAGCCGCCAACGCGGTTTTCGATCATACCAAAGATGGTTTTACCGAAGAAG
>CBIHPC010000392.1:0-5155 GCA_966211305.1 uncultured Niastella sp. | reverse complement strand
TTATACAGCGCATGTTAAAATATTATAAACGGCGGAAGTATAGGATGTACGATACAGCCTACTTATCTTGTAGAATAGAGGAGGATACAAAATTATCTTGTGAAGTTCCGTAACGCGTTTTATCAGGAGATCAATAGACGTTTTATTACTGCAGCCACTTTTTCACCATCAGGTAACATTGCCTGTTCAAGATGTATGTTCATAGGTACTGCTGGTACACTTAATGCACCCAGTACTTCCACCGGAGCATCGAGCCATTGAAAACATGCATATGAAATTCTACCAGCCAGTGCTTCTGCAAATGAATTATTCTGTTGCTCTTCGGTAAGCACCAAACATTTACCGTGTTTTTTTACACGTTCAAAAATCAGGTCTTCATCGAGCGGAAAAAGTGTTCGCAGGTCAATGACATCAACCATACCGGGAAATTGTTTTGCGGCCTGCTTTGCCCAATACACGCCCATTCCATAGGTTATTATACAACATGATTCGCCCGATTCAATGTTTTCACTTTCAGCCTGCATTACCAATGCGGCCCTGCCCAGCGGCAATACATAATCACGCGACGGCTCAATGGTTTTCGCATCTTCAGTACCGGGCACTTTACTCCAGTACAACCCTTTGTGTTCAAGCATTATTACCGGGTTGGGATCGAGGAATGCGGCTTTCATAAGCCCTTTCATATCAGCCGCATTGGAAGGATATACTACTTTGATCCCTTTGATAGACAGTAAAGTTGTTTCCACACTGCCGCTATGGTAAGGCCCGCCGCCTCCATAGGCACCGATGGGGACCCGTATTACTGTTTGAACCGGGAACTTACCACAACTGAGGTAACATGATTTGGAGATCTCGGTCACCAACTGGTTGAACCCGGGGTATATATAATCTGCAAACTGCACTTCAACGATCGGTTTAACGCCTACTGCGCTCATCCCAACCGTTGAACCAATAATATATGCTTCCTGTATGGCCGTATTGAACACCCGCACATCGCTGAACTTTTCGGCAAGGGTTGCTGCCTCCCGAAAAACGCCGCCGAGGCGGCGGCCAACATCCTGCCCGTACAGCAGGGCTTCGGGAAATTCTTCCATGATCTCGCTGATGGCGAACAGGGCAGCGTCTACCATAATGATCTTTTCAGCGCCGGCCGGCTGGCGTTGCCCTTTTTCCTGCGTAATGGGCGTTGGCGCAAAAACATGATCGTTTACAGTTACCGGGTCAGGCTCAGGGGCCTGCACCGCTTCCTGAAACTGTTTGCTAACCAACTGCAGCGCCTCTTTTTCGATGGTTTGTAATTGATATTCATCAACACCATACTGCTGTAAACGCTGTCGCAATTTGGGCCCGGGATCGTTTACAGCATGTCTTTCAAGATCGTCCTGTGTACGGTAAAACTCTTTACGTACCCCACTGGTATGATGGCCCAGCAGCGGCACTTTTGCCTGAACCAGATACGGGGTTCTATGCTGCCGCACATATTGTACTACCCGGTGCATGGCATCAAAGCTTTCCTCGAAATTGCTGCCATCGATGCGCACCCTGTCGAGCCCCGGAAAACCGGCGGCATAATCATATGCATCCATTGCCCGCACTTCTTCAGAACTGGCGCTTATGCCCCAGTTGTTATCCTGCACCAGATATATTACCGGCAGTTTTTTCAAAATGGCGAACTGAAATGCTTCGCTTACCTCTCCTTCCGTTACGCTGGCGTCGCCAAGAGAACAAATTACAACAGGTCTTTCACCATTTGGCCCGTATATTAATTTATCGGAGTTTATTTGTTCAAGATACTGAAGCCCCTGCGCTATACCGGTAGTGGGTATTACCTGCATTCCGGTGGCACTGCTCTGGTGAATGATCGTTGGTTTATCGTAGCCGCGGTAGTTGGGGTGCGAATAATATTCGCGTCCGCCGGTGAAAATATCATCACCCTTTGCCAGCAGCTGCAACATCAACTGGTAAGGGGTAAAGCCTAATCCCAGCAAAATGCTTTCATCGCGGTAATACGGGCTTATATAATCGCAGGGCAGCAATTGAAAGGCGGTGGCCAGTTGAATGGCTTCATGCCCGCGGGAGGTGCTATGAACGTATTTACAGACAGAGCGGTTTGCTTCATAGGTATCGGCCATGGCTTTGGCGGTACACATAAGCCGGTAGGCCCGTAGTAAAATGTCGGTATGCATCATAGATAGGCGACAAAAGTAATAATAACAATCGTTAGTTAGACTGTGAGTGCATGGGAATTTTGGGATTAATCATATACTATGGCCCTGACAATAAAAAAGCCTCTCCCGAAGAATCGGGAAAGGCTATTTCCTTGTAATGATGATCTATTTGTTATTTGATCTCTAAACTTAATAGGCTGTCGTCTTCTATAAAAGCTTCCAGCTCGTCACCAACAACACATTCACCTACACCGGCAGGTGTACCGGTAAATACCAGGTCGCCAATATTCACTGAAAAGTAGTTGGAAATATAAGCAACTACCTTATCAAAGTTATTGAGCATTAAACCTGAATTCCCCTGCTGCACCAGTTCCTTATTTTTATACAAACAGAAGTTGATGTCTTTTTTGTTTTTGATATTCGTTAAGGGAATCCACTTGCCAATCACTGCCGAGTTATCCCAGGCTTTTGCTTTTTCCCAGGGAAGCCCTTTTTCTTTCAATTCGTTCTGAATATCACGGGCGGTAAAATCGATACCTACGGTTACTGCATCATAATATTTGCTGGCAAACCTGTCCTGAATGTATTTACCATTCTTTGAAATACGCAATACCAGTTCACATTCATAATGTAATTCATTAGTGAACTCGGGGTAATAAAAAGGGGTATGAGCCTGCAGTAAAGCACTTTTAGGTTTCATAAAAACAATAGGTTCTTCTGGAACCTCATTACCCAGTTCTTTTGCGTGAGCCACATAATTACGGCCTACACAGAAAATTTTCATACTCAACAAAGGGTTTAATTGAGATAATTGTTTTCAAGTTTCATGCGCCTGGAAAAGCCGGGGGTACGTGGACATAGAGATATTGAATATCAAATTATTACTCACCACAAATATTGGCATTGCGAAAATAAAGATTCAAATTAACAAATCATAGTGTAAACTCCAATTTATTCGCTTCATTCATAGTTCGTTCGATGCCAATGGTGATAAAATTTTCTACCACTTCCACACATTTTTCAACCTTTCGTTTTACTAAGGGCGATTCCTCGGGCGTCCAGCGGTCAAGTACAAAATCCGCCTGCCCTCCCTTGGGGAAATTGTTACCGATACCAAAACGTAATCGGGGATACTTATCGGTAAGAAGGGTCTCCTCAATACTCCGCAATCCGTTATGACCTGCACTACTACCCGAAGGTCTTAGTCGTATTTTGGAAAGCGGTAATGCAATATCGTCTACTATTACCAATAATTGTTCCAAAGCGACCGATTCTTTTTCCATCCAGTACTTTACTGCCTTGCCACTCAGGTTCATATAGGTGGTAGGCTTGATTATTGTCAACTTTTTGCCTTTCCATTTTATCTCACAAACGTGTGCCAGCCTACCCACCCCAAACAGTCCGCCATGCTTTTGGGCAAAAGCGTCTACTACATCAAAACCTATGTTGTGACGGGTATACACATAGTCATCTCCAATATTTCCTAATCCAATCAACAGGAACTTCATACTGGCAATAATTGAATACGGGTGGTGAGGGGTAAGCAGAGATGCAGAAAAGGCCAAAAATGATCAAAACAGTCTAAAGAATCAACGGTCAACCTGGTCAATCCGGCAAATGGATCAAATTGGTCAAATGTGTCTGTTCAATCGGGTGGTTCAGCTCAGTAAAAAGGGTCAAATCAGTCAAATGATACCTTTTCTCAGTTCCTCATGTGACTTACCTGACCTTTTTATTTTGACTTAAAAGCCCAGCGTTAGCCGGGCTTTGTATGCATTGATTATTTTACTTTTTTGCAGCAGGCGCTTTTGCGGCGGTAGCGGCAGCAGCAGGTGCTTTAGCTCCGGCAGCAGGTGCAGCAGCTTCTTCCTGTTTCAACTGACGTGTCATTACAACTGATGCAATGGGGATACGTGGTGAGTTCAGGATCTCATAATCTGGCTCATTCACGTCTTCAACACGGATATTGCCATTCAGTTCCAGGTTGGTGATATCAACCTCGATATTTTCCTTCAGGTGCTGTGGAAGCGTCTTAACTTTTAAAGCTTTCACTTTTGTAATAAGACGGCCACCATCTTTTACACCCTGAGAGACACCGGTGAACTTAACAGGGATTGTAGCAATCACTGCTTTGTCCTGAACCAGTTCCAGGAAGTCAACGTGTGACAGGGTATCTGAAACCTTATCGAACTGAAGGTCTTTCAGAATACATTTGTAGCTTTTGCCTTCTACTTTAATGTCGGCAAACTGGAACTCAGGAGTATATACGATGGATTTGAAAGCCAGCACAGGAGCAGCAAAATTGATTTCCTGTGTACCGCCGTAAATTACACCAGGCACGAGTCCCTGAGAGCGAAGTTGCCGGGTGGCTTTTTTCCCGGTTCCGGTCCTCAGTTGTCCTTCGATTGTAATTGTTTTCATTATTTATCTTAATTTATAAGTTCCTTAATCGTGAAACGTGAATGAATTACCGAATTTTCCGCCTCGCCTATAATTACTTACATTCCGCTCCGGCACATTATCACATTAGCAAATTAGCAAATTACTTTAAGCATTCCGCCGCTGGCTGTGTATGAACAACCCTGTTATACTTCTGTTCTCGTACGCATTGCGTATCGCTACAGCAAACAGTTCAGCCACGCTTAAGATCTTTACTTTCCCCAGCTTCTGCTTCATGGGTATTGTGTCGCACACTACCAGTTCTTCCAGTACACTGTTCTCGATATTCGAGTAGGCGTTCCCACTCAATACCGGGTGTGTACACAGTGCACGCACACTGCGTGCTCCCTTTTCCTTCAGCAAACCGGCAGCTTTTGCCAGTGTGCCCCCGGTGTCGCAGATATCATCAATCAGCACCACATCGCGGTCAGTAACGTCTCCGATCACTACCATGCTGGCGATTTCGTTGGCCCGTTTACGGTGCTTATCGCAGATCACCATTTCGGCATTGAAATAGGATGCGATTTCGCGAATGCGGTTGGCACTTC
>CBIHPC010000391.1:0-5174 GCA_966211305.1 uncultured Niastella sp. | reverse complement strand
TGATCGTATAAATTGATTCCTGAAAATGCCCATAATGGCGGCAAATTAAATAAAAAAGGCAAGCCAAAGGCAACGAGGCATAAAGGCAACAAGGCACAAAGGCCGCGAGGTAAGAATAAACTCAGACGTCACGAAGAAAGAATTAAAAACTCTGAACCCGAAACTTTGAACTCAGAACCCGAAACTCCGCACTAAAAAACGTCTCCCTGACAATTTTGAGTCGCAGACCACCATTTAGCTCAAAAGACCGTCTTGAATATCGGCGGAACAAAGAACTTAAAATTAGAACTTAGAACTGGCATTAGCACAACTTGTCCCGATGTAGTCGGGATTATCAAATTAGCACATTAGCACATTAGCTAATTAGCACATTTTGATTCCGTATCTTGCCAACCCTGACAAGTCATTTTCAGTCTATTTACACATATATCCTAAGTATGCATCTGAAAACATTGCTTCGTAATACACTTTTACTCACGGCTATAGGCCCTTTTTCCTGTCTCCATGCGCAACAAAAGCCTTTGTCGCTCTGGTATAAACAACCGGCCGGGGCCTGGACCGATGCCCTGCCCCTCGGCAATGGCCGCCTTGGCGCCATGGTTTTCGGTGGTGTGGAAGAAGAACGTTTGCAGTTGAATGAGGCAACCTTGTGGAGCGGCGGCCCAAGGGAATATGCCCGCACCGGCGCTGTGCAATACCTGCAGCCCATTCGCCAGTTGCTGGCTGAAGGCAAACAAAAGGAAGCGGAGCAAATGGGTGAAAAATATTTCATGGGTTTGAAAGATCCCGACGATAGTTCTTACGGTATTCAGAAACAAAACTGGTTTAAATCGGTACGTGCCAACGAAAAACCGGCGGCTCCCGATTTCAATGATAACAACTGGCCCACCATGCAATTGCCCACACCGGAAGGGTGGGAGCGTGCCGGCCTTATGGGCACCGATGGCGCCTTATGGTTTCGCACCAGTTTTAATGTGCCGGCAAAATGGCTGGGGAAGAACCTGGTGCTCGATCTTGGCCGGATTCGCGATCTGGATTTCACCTATGTAAATGGTAAACTTGTCGGTAATGAGGAAGGCATCAGCAAAAAAAGAAAATATAAAATTCCTGCTTCGCTGTTAAAAGAAGGAAAGAATACGGTGGCGGTGCAGGTCATTAATTATTTTGATAAAGGTGGTTTTACCGGGTTAAAAGGTCCGGTAAAAACACTGTGCGTATACCCCGAAGGCGGTGATACCGATAGCGCGGATCTTGCCAATCCATGGAAATATTATATCCAGGACGAGAACACACCAGTCATGCCTCGTTATCAGGCCGATTACCAGCCTTTCGGTGATCTGTATTTTCGTTTTGCGCATGGGAATGATGTTACCAATTATCATCGTTCATTGAACCTCGATAGCGCCCTGGCAAAAGTTTCTTATACGGTAGAAGGAATTAACTATAACCGCGAATACTTTATCAGCGCGCCCCATCAAAGCGTAGTGGCCCATTTTACTGCCGGTAAACGCGGCGCTTTGTCGTTACAGGCTGTTCTGGGTACTTCGCATAAAAAATATGTCGTAAAGAAAATTGATGACAGAACGCTTTCCATTTCATTACAGGTAGGAAATGGCGTATTGAAAGGGATGGGTTACCTGTATGCAATGGCAACAGATGGTAAACTAACGGTCAATGACACATCTATTACCCTGAAAAATGCCACAGCGGCCAGTTTTGTTTTTGTAGCTGCTACCAGTTTTAAAAGTTATAAAGATGTGTCCGCCGATCCTGTAGCGGCATGTAAAGCGGCATTGGCGCGCAATAAGAATATTTCATACAACACGCTGAAAGCGGCGCATGTGAAAGATTACCGCCGGTTGTTCAGTACATTTAGTTTTACCGTTCCTGCCGGAAAAAATACGGAGCTGCCGACGAATGAACGCATCCGCCATTTCAATATGCAGGACGATCCTGCGCTGGTATCCCTGTTTGTAATGTACAGCCGGTACCTGCTGATCGCTTCTTCCCGACCGGGCGGTCAACCCGCCAACCTGCAGGGCATCTGGAACGACCTGCTTACGCCGCCATGGGGCAGTAAGTATACGACCAACATCAATCTCGAAATGAATTACTGGCCTGCGGAAGTGCTGAACCTTTCTGCCTGTACGCAGCCTTTGTTCCAAATGATAAATGAACTGGCCATTGCCGGTAAGAAAACCGCGCAACGGCATTATGGCGCACCGGGCTGGGTATTGCACCACAATACCGATCTGTGGCGCGGCACGGCGCCCATCAATGCCAGTAACCATGGCATTTGGGTTACCGGCGGCGCCTGGTTGTGCCTGCATATCTGGGAGCATTTCCTGTTTACGCAGGATACGGCTTTCCTGCGCACGCAATATCCTAACATGCTGGCCGCAGCGCAGTTTTTCGAAAAGTTCCTGGTAAAAGACTCCAAAACCGGCTATCTCATCAGCACGCCATCTAATTCACCCGAGCAGGGCGGGTTAGTGGCCGGCCCCACCATGGATCACCAGATCATTCGCGAGCTGTTCAGGAATACCATTGCAGCGGCTGCGGTGTTGAAAAAAGATGCGGCCTTTATGCAAAAGCTGCATACGCTTATTCCACAAATTGCGCCAAACAAAATTGGCAAACACAACCAGTTGCAGGAGTGGATGGAAGATGTGGATGATGTACGAAACCAGCACCGGCACATTTCTCATTTGTGGGGTGTGTTCCCCGGCGCCGATATTACCTGGAAAGACTCCGCGCTGATGAAAGCGGCGCGTCAGTCGCTCATCTATCGCGGCGATGGCGGTACCGGCTGGAGCCTCGCCTGGAAAGTGAATGTATGGGCGCGGTTTAAAGATGGCGATCATTCGCTGCAGATGATAAAGAACCTGTTCACCCCGGCCATCGATGACCGCGGGCGTGAACATGGCGGTGTTTATAATAACCTGTTCGATGCGCATCCGCCTTTCCAGATCGATGGCAATTTTGGCGGCGCCTCTGGCATTGCCGAATGGCTGGTGCAAAGCCATGACGGGGTTATTGAACTGTTGCCGGCATTGCCTTCCGAACTGCCCGATGGGGAAGTAAAAGGCATTTGCGCCCGCGGCGGTTTTGTGCTCGATCTGAAATGGCAGCAGGGAAAATTACAAACTGTTAAAATATTTTCTAAATCAGGCAACACCTGTAAGCTGAAATACGGATCAAACGTAATTGCACTTGCAACAAAGAAAAATGGAAGCTATCAGTTGAATGGTAGTTTGAAGTCAATAGGCAATAAGTAATAGACAGTTGGCTAGAAGACCTGTAAGGTGCATCATTTGAGCTTGAAAATTTAGTGGGTTTATTTGCATCTGGCAGGTCTTGCAAAGAGACAGTCAATAAAGGTTTGTTCGGTGCGATTAAAATGAAAATAATGGTTCGAAGCATAATAAAAAATATTCTTGTTTTCTCTACTGTATTGTGTGCTATGAATGTCGTTGCACAAAGTTCCACTTCTCCTACCCACCGGCAGGGAAACTCTTATTCCCCCCCTTCCGGGGGGGCTAGGGGGGGCTGGAAGCCGGGTCGCGTCGATCTTTCTCTCAACGATAATTGGCTCTCCATCGCCAACGATACCAATCAACAGGCGTACGAAGGGTTCGAAAACCCCTCATTCAGTACGGCCGGCTGGCAACCTGTTAACGTTCCCCACAACTGGGATGCGTATGAAGGCTACCGGCGCCTGCATCATGGCAACCGCCATGGCTATGCCTGGTACCGCAGAACATTTACGGTAGCAAAAAAAGAAAAAGACAAACGCTATTTCCTGTGGTTTGAAGGCGTGGGTTCTTTTGCAACCGTTTGGGTAAATGGTAAAAAAGCAGGTGCGCATGCCGGTGGCAGAACCACGTTTACGCTCGATGTTACCGATCTCATCGTCGATAATAATAAGCCCAACCTGTTGGCCGTTCGCGCCGATCATCCCGCCAATATCAACACCCTGCCCTGGGTTTGCGGCGGCTGTTCCGACGAACGCGGTTTTAGCGAAGGTTCCCAACCAATGGGTATCTTCCGCCCGGTGCATTTGATCACCACCAATGCCATCCGGGTAGAACCGTTTGGCGTACATATCTGGAATGACCCGGCGGTGTCGGAAAAAGCTGCGTTACTGCACCTGGCGACAACGGTAAAAAACTATAGCGACAAACCCGTCAATATTACCATTAGGCAACGGCTGCTGAACAAAGCGAAGAAACTGGTTGTACAGGCCGTTACTAACAGTACCCTGCAACCGGGTATCGACGTTGAAACAAAACAACAGTTGCCGGAAATAAAAACACCGCATTTATGGTCGTTGGAAGATCCGTATTGTTACACCCTGGTAACCGAGGTGGTGCAGAACGGAAAACTGGTTGATGTTACGGAGACGCCATATGGCATTCGCTTTATCAGTTGGCCCGTTGGCAAACCGGGTGGCCGGTTCTACCTCAATGGAAAACCGGTCTTCATCAATGGTGTTGCCGAATATGAACACCTGATGGGCGCCAGTCACGCGTTTAGTGATGAAGCCGTTCGCGCCCGGGTTCAACAAATAAAAGCGGTTGGCTTTAATGCCTTCCGCGATGCGCACCAGCCGCATAACCTCCGTTATCAATACCTGCTCGATAGCCTCGGCCTGCTTTGGTGGACCCAGCTCTCCGCCCACGTATGGTACAATACCCCCGAGTTTAAAAGCAACTTTAAAACATTACTGAAAGAATGGGTGATAGAACGCCGGAACAGTCCCTCCCTCGTATTATGGGGTTTACAGAATGAAAGTAAAATCCCCGAAGATTTTGCGCGCGAATGTACCGAATTGATCCGTGAGCTCGATCCCACTACTTCGGCTCAGCGAAAAGTAACCACCTGTAATGGCGGCGAAGGTACCGACTGGGACGTTCCGCAAAACTGGACCGGCACCTATGGCGGCAACCCTGCCACTTATGCCAGCGATGTGATCCGGCAGCAACTGATCGGTGAGTACGGCGCCTGGCGTACCCTCGATCTGCATACCGAAGGCGGTTTTGTGCAGAACGGCATATTGAGTGAAGACCGTATGACGCAACTGATGGAAATGAAAGTGCGGCTGGCCGAATCGGTGCGTGACAGCACCTGCGGGCATTTCTTCTGGTTATATACCTCGCACGATAACCCCGGCC
>CBIHPC010000390.1:0-5231 GCA_966211305.1 uncultured Niastella sp. | reverse complement strand
CTGTAACGCTCGATGTTCATACCGGGATCGTTGGGATATTCCCAGTCGAAATCGATGCCATCGAAGCCCAATGCGATCAGGTCTTTACAATTGGCAACGAACTTTGCTCTTTTCGCTGCGTCGGCTGCCACTTCAGGATAGTGTTTACACATGCTCCAGCCACCGATAGAGGCCATCACTTTCACACCTTTTGAGTGTGCCAGTTCGAGCAAACCAGGCGCACCACCCTGTTTATGCACTGCCAATGGGAAATTACCGGTTTTGCCGGTATTCACATTCTTCCAGCCGGCGCCTTCGTTGCGATAGCCCTGGCTGTAAGCATAACTGCCATCGGAGATATAATACAGTGTTTCCAGCTCACCGTACAACAGGTACAGGTCCCAGCTGCTGTAAATATCATCATTCAGTAAGGCAGCCGGCGCCTGCACCGCTCCTACCTGGTAAATATTCTTATTACGAAAATCACCACTATGCAGTGAACCGTCCTGGGCAACGCCAAAGAACGAGAAGTTCAGGATAGTGTACTGGGAATAATCCACATTCAAGTGGTTAAACCCGCCTTTGGGAACGAGGTTGGCCACCTCTTTCCAGGCATCCCATTGGGTAATATAACCAATAACCTGTTTGTTGTGCTGGGCCGTTGTGGCCGGCACGGAAGGACTCACCTGCGCATAGCCGGTGGAGAACAAACAAAATAAAACAGCCAGATGAACATACTGCAAAAAACGCCAGGGGCGCCTTTTGCGATGGGTAGACAACGCTTTCATACTGTAACGCAATTTTTGATTAACAATACATACATGATTATGAACAAAAGAAATTAATTGACCTTCCCTAATGGCAACAGCATGCTGAAAGCCGAAAGCTGAAAGCAATACAACTTCATGCTGAACGCCGGGCGCTCAACCCAAACGCCATGCCCCGCCTGCATTTATCTCAGGCGCGCTGAACGTTGAAAGGACTCAAAGACATATTGAATGCTGAACTATAAGCACGAAACACCGAACACAAAAAGCATCTCAGCATGCTGAGTGCTTAGCTAAATACAGTTTCCAGGCTGAATGCTACGCAGAAGAAACCTCAGGCTCAAACACCAGTTAAAAGCGAAACGGAACAATACATGGCATTGCTTTTTCCGGCTTTTGACTTTGTGCTTTTGGCGTTAAGCTTTAAGCGTTCGGCATTAAGCGTTTCGTGGGTTGTGAAATTGTGCAGCCTGTTATTACCAAACAGTAATACAGAAAAAGAGCCGCAACAATTGAAGAAGGTAATTAGTAAATTCAGTAATATAGTTGCAGAAGCCGGGTGCAAAGTAAAAGCTGTTTAATACAATTTGCTTACGAAAGCGGTTTTATTTTTTTCCACAATATTGATCGCCGTTATAGCGGCACTGATTATCACAACGAAATATATACCGAGATTTAGGAATTCCGGAATTTTTCCGGACCGGTTATTCTGCTAAACTCAATGCAGCACATCTGAATAACGAAGCATACAATGCCCTTAATTAATTATACGCATACACGATCATGTCACACATTACTGCATTATAAATGATAGTACTACTAACAATGTGAATATCATTTTACCGCCGGTATAATTATCGAGTAATTTTACTCTTTTTCATCATGATAATCATTTATAGCTTTGAAATTCCAAAACGATTTAGCCATATGAGTAGTTTGGAGTGATTTTTGTCATCACCTTCTTCGCAGAAATCACTGATTGTAAGTTGTAATATAAGTTGAAGCAGCATCCCTTGGCACTAAGTGGGTTTAACCCGCTTCCCTGGCATCGTTTAGGAATACAATTTTTCCCCTTACTTTTTTATTGCCGGCCCTAACCGGGTGGCATGGTCGTGTTTTCGGTTGCAGGTTACAGGTTGCAATGTAACCCGTTACCAATAACTGGTCGATGGTTATGCGTATAAGTTTTTACGCATGACAGGTATGATTTGAACATTTGTGTTCAACCCGTCTTCTTCGCATGTAGCGGATACGGACGAGCCAACATAAAGTGTTCTGCATTCACCATTCATCCCTGACCATTCACGAATCGCGACCCGCTCCCCGGAAATGCATTTCGCACATGCGTAATGCAAGGTAATGTATTGTGTAATCCGTGAGCGTCAGGCAAGAACAGGTATTTGCCTTTTGCCGGCTTTGTCCGCGACTGCGTGATGTATACATCCGCCAGTTGTTAGCGGGCACAAGTCCCGGCGAGGCATATTTCACGTTTCACGTTTGCCGTTTCACGTTTTTTTAAAACACCAAATACTTTCTTTATGAAGAAGCTTTTACCCGCATGTTTATTGTTGGGTGCGCTAACCACGCTACAAAAAAATGCCCAGGCGCAGAACTGGCAACTTGTATGGCAGGATGAATTTACCAACGGTATCAGTTCCGATTGGGTTTTTGAAACCGGTAACGGCAGCAGTGGCTGGGGTAATAATGAACTTGAGTATTACCGCCGCGAAAACGCAACCATCGAAAACGGCCAGTTGGTTATTACCGCCAAACGCGAATCCTTCGGCGGCTTCAACTACACCTCGGCAAGAATGAAAACGCAGGGCAACAGGTCGTGGAAATACGGCAAGTTTGAAGCCCGCATCAAGATGCCTGCATTTTCAGGTATCTGGCCTGCGTTCTGGATGCTCGGCAACACGATTTCAGACCCGAACGTAGGCTGGCCCGCCTGCGGCGAGATCGACATTATGGAACACATCAATGCCGAGAACCGCACGTATGGCACACCACACTGGAGAGACCATAATAACAATTATGCCTCTTACGGTGGTAACACATTCTGTACCGTAACCGATTACCACATCTACAGCGTTGAATGGGATGCGAATTACATCCGCTGGTTCCTCGACGGCGCCAAGTTCCATGAAATGTACATTGGCGGCGGCATTAACGGCACCAGTGAATTCCACGCCAATCACTTCCTTTTGCTGAATATGGCTGTTGGCGGTAACTGGCCCGGCTTCAACATCGACCTGAATGGTTTCCCCGCAAAAATGTATGTTGATTACGTACGTGTGTACCAGGATGGCGGTGGCAACCCTAATCCTGAGGGCCAAACCATACAGGCAGAAAGCTTCACCGCTCAGTCGGGCGTTCAAACCGAAACAACTACCGATGCAGGTGGCGGCAGCAATGTGGGCTGGATAGATGCCAACGACTGGATGGCTTATGGCGCTGTGACCTTCCCTGCTACAGGAACCTATAAAGTTGAATACCGTGTAGCCAGCCTGAATGGCGGTGGCCGTTTGTCGTTAGACCTGAATGCAGGCGCTACGGTATTGGGTCAGCTCGATGTGCCTTCAACAGGCGGCTGGCAAAACTGGACCACTATTTCACACAACGTGCAAATCAATGCAGGCACTTACAACCCCGGCATATTTGCTGTAGCCGGCGGCTGGAACCTGAACTGGATCCGCTTTACACCAGTAAGCGCGCGCATCGCAACAAATACCGAAATGGTGAACAACCTCATCGATAACTCAGTGCAATCGGGGAAAGGATTTACTATTTATCCTAACCCCGTTCAGCAAAAACTGAACATCCTCAGCGGCGAATCTTTGACCGGCGGCCTTATCCGCATCTTCGATATCAGCGGAAGACAGGTTATTACCGCTCGTGCGGCCAGCAATAACGTAGATGTATCATCACTGGCGCCTGGTGTATATACACTGGTATTCACCAAAGGCAAAACAAAGATCACCAGAGAGTTCATTAAATAGATCTGCTAACCGTGTAAAAACCAAGAATCATGATTAGAAATTTAGGAAAAATTGGTCTCTTTTCTCTCTTGTTGGCCGCGGCAGCCCCACGCGCCGAAGCGCAATTCAAAGTAGTGGGTTACATGCCCTCATGGGCCGGCGATATAAACGTTATCCAGTATAACAAACTTACGCACATCAACTATGCGTTTGCTTTACCAACCTGGGACGGCGGTTTACAACCTCTTGAAAACGCATGGAAACTGCAAAGCCTTGTTTCGCTGGCACACGCCCGCAATGTAAAAGTATGTATCGCCGTTGGTGGCTGGAACAACGGTGATGACGGCGCTTTTGAATCACTGGCAGCCAACGCCACTTATCGTACCAACTTTGTAAATGCCCTTATCGGCATGGTGAATCAGTACGGCCTTGATGGCGTTGATATGGATTGGGAATACCCCGACAATGGCGCATCTGCCAACAACTATGCTGCGCTGATGAGCCAGCTGAGTACAGAACTGCACAATCGTGGTAAGATCCTTACCGCTGCGGTGGTAGGCATCAACGGCAGCAGCATCCTCAGCAGCGTGTTCAATGTCGTTGACTTCCTCAACCTGATGGCTTATGACTATAACAGCTTCGATCACTCTACCTTCAGCTATGCCCAACAGTCGTTGAACTACTGGAAAGGCCGTGGCTTACCTGCTTCAAAAGCAGTGCTGGGCGTTCCTTTCTATGGCCGGCCGAGCTGGGAAACATTTGTGCAACTGGTTAACCGCGGTGCCAACCCGAATGCCGATGTATTCAACGGCGTGGGTTACAATGGCATCACTACCATTAAAAATAAAACCAACCTGGCATGGGACCAGGGCGGCGGCATCATGATCTGGGAACTGTCGGGCGATTTCGGCGCAGGCAATTCCAATTCATTGTTATCGGCCATCAACGAAGTAGTGATCAACCGGGGTGGCAGCAATCCGCCCAACCCGGGCACTCCATTTACTATTCAGGCCGAGAATTACAATAACATGGCCGGTGTGCAAACTGAAGCGACTACCGATGCTGGTGGCGGATCAAATGTTGGCTGGATAGATGCCACCGACTGGATGGCATATTACAACATCAACTTCCCTGTTACCGGAACGTACAAAATTGAATACCGTGTAGCCAGCCTGAACGGCGGCGGCCGCGTTTCATGCGATTTGAATGCTGGTGCTATTCAACTGGGTGCCGTTGATATTCCATCAACCGGCGGCTGGCAGAACTGGACCACTGTTTCGCATAACGTTCATATCAATGCAGGTACTTATAACTTCGGCGTATATGCTCAATCCGGCGGATGGAATCTGAACTGGGTTCGCATAACACCGCCAGCTACCGGCGCAAAAATTTCCACAAACGGCGAAATGGTTTCAAATTTGATCAATAACTCCGTTCAATCAGGTAAAGCATTCACCATTTACCCGAATCCTGTGCAGCAGACACTGAACATTTCAAATGGTGGCGA
>CBIHPC010000389.1:0-5247 GCA_966211305.1 uncultured Niastella sp. | reverse complement strand
GGTTGACGATGTAGCGCTAGCATAAGATTAACAAACAGGTATAGTTATTTATTAATAGAATAAAAGCGTTATGAAAAAGGCAGGCTAAATTAATAAAGGCCAACTATTTCTTCCAAATGAAATTGAGAAAAAATTTCAGAAGAAATTCAGGCAGAATACTATCTGGCTGTATTTCAAATCAGATTGCCGGAAAAAACACGTGAAAACTGGCGCCTGCGCCGGGTTGTGATTCGGCAGTGGCATAGCCGTAATGATTGATGGCTACTTTTTTTACAATGGATAAACCGATGCCGGTACCTGAAGCGTCTTTTTTTTGTTTCAGCCTTTTGAACACATCGAATATTTTTTCATTCTGGCTTTGCTCGAAACCGATGCCATTGTCGGTAACGGTGATCTGGTAATAAGCCTGGTTCCTTCCCGCAAGTTCTTTAGGAAGGCTGTTTACTGCCGCCGGTTTGGAAGTGATGGAGATCTCGGGAATTACGCCGGGTTTTGAAAATTTGATGGCATTGGTGAGTAAATTCAGGAAGAGCTGGTGCAACTGGAACCTGATGCCTTTGATGACAGGCAGGTCATTTGACGTAATGCGCGCCTGGTTTTCCTGAATGGGAAATTCAAGATCGCTGATGACCGAACTGATGGTATCGTTCAGGTCGACCGTTTCCTGTTCAACATTTTCGTTCGAGATGCGGGAAAATACCAGTATAGATTCCATCAACGCCTGCATATGCGCCGCCGAGGCCATGATCTTTCTTGAAAAGTTTCTCATCTCTTCAATCGACAGGTCGGGTTCCAGCTGGCGGTCGGCGAAGATGCGCATTTTTCTTACCGGTTCTCTCAGGTCGTGGCTAACCACGTACGCAAATGAGGAAAGCTCTGCGTTCAGGTTTTCGAGCTCCTGGTTTTTTATGGCCAGTTCTACCGTGTTATTGAGAATGCGGTCTTCGTATTTTTTTCGTTCGGTGAGGTCGCGCGTAACTTTTGAAAAACCTATCAGCGTTCCGTTTTCATCGTGTAAAGCCGTAATAACAACACTTGCCCAAAAAGTAGTGCCGTCTTTTCTTTTTCTCCAGCCTTCGTTGGATGCTTTTCCGTGTTCTTCCGCAGCCTTCAATAACTTTTCCGGCAAGCCATCGCGGATATCATCCGGTGTATAAAATGCTTTAAAGCTTCGGCCGATGATCTCTTCTGCATTATATCCTTTGATGATTGCTGCGCCGGCATTCCAGTTTTGTATATAGCCTTGGGGGTCCAGCAACAGGATGGCATAGTCCTGCACTTCCGCTATCATTTTATGAAATCGTTCTTCGCTTCTGCGCAGCTCTTCCAGTATTTTGTTGTACCGGTCTTCGGCGAGCTTCTTTTCTGTAAGGTCTTTTGTCAATTTCAAAAATCCGGTCACATTTCCCTGCTCGTCGTGTATGGCCGTTATGGTAATATTACCCCAGAAGCGGTGGCCGTCTTTTTTAACCCGCCAGCCCTCATGCACCACCTTGCCGTTCTTCCGGGCTTCTTCGAGTAATGTTTGCGGAAGTTTGTTCGCCAGGTCATTTGCGGGATAAAAAAGCTGGTAACTTTTACCGATTATCTCTGACGCTTTGTACCCTTTTATTTTTTCGGCGCCTTTATTCCAGGAGAGAATGGTGCCCTGGGGATCGAGCAGGAAAATGGCATAGTCCTCCACTTCGGAGATCATTTTCTCGAACTTTTCAACAGCAAGGCCAACGTAATCGGGGCCAATTACACGGCTCCTGAACAGATCGGCACGCAATCTTTCATTGTTAAAATCCATGGTTCGTCCTGGTTTTGTTCTAAATTTAGCGCAGGAGGTAAATCAGCTTCTTGAATGCGTGACCTTTTTGGGCAAAATATTATAAAGAAAACGCAATGATCATTGATATAAAAAACCATGCCAGCCGGCTCAGGCAACAACAATGTTGTGTTTTTTCGAGGCTTCGATCAATTTAAGCGTTTCAATCAATTCGTCTTTGGAGGAATGGGTAAGCGCCTGCAGGAAATCTTTCAGTTTAACAAAGCTGAATGGCTTTTCAAGATAACAAACGGCTCCTTCTTTAATGGCCCTGTTGCCATCGATGAAAGCGGCAGAGGTAGAATACATCACAACCGGGATTTCCCGAAAATTTTCATTTCTTTTTAATGTCTTTAGGCTTTCCCAGCCGTCAAGTTCGGGCATGTTTATGTCAAGAAAAATGATCTCGGGCTTTTCTTTCGCAGTGTGTAGTTGTTCGATAAGCTCCCTGCCATTAGCAGCGGAACGGAAAATAATGCGATTGTCAATCTTTCTCAGCGCCTCTCCGAAGAGGTCTGTATCATCCCTGTCATCGTCTGCTAAAAAGAAGTTTCTGATCAAGCGGCTCTCGTGATTTTAATGACGCAATTTAGGTAAAATCTTACATAGTATAGCCATGTTGTCTGTTTGCCATTACACGCAAAGATGATATCTTGTACGCCCATTGGGAAAATAAAATATATCTGATGAGTGAAATTACATTGCCAAAAGTGGTATTTGGCACCAGCGGCTTGGGAAACCTGTATGTAGCCCTGCCCGAGGCCGATAAATGCGCTATCGTTAATGAATGCATAAAACATTCTGCCAAACCGGCCGTATTCGACAGCGCCGGTAAGTACGGCGCCGGTCAGTCGCTCGAGTCGTTGGGTAATTGTTTACGCCAGCTGCAGGTAAAGCCCGAAGATGTGCTGATCAGCAACAAACTGGGCTGGTACCGTATTCCCCTCACCGGCCCTGAGCCAACGTTTGAGCCCGGCGTATGGAAAGATATCAAACACGATGCGGAGCAGCGCATCAGCTATGACGGTATTTTGCAATGTTATGAGCAGGGGAACGAATTGTTGAACGGGTACCACGCTCACCTCGTATCGGTGCACGACCCCGATGAATACCTGGCCGCTGCAACTGATAATGCCGACCGCGCAAAACGGTTTGAAAATATTAAAGATGCATACCGCGCTTTGTTCGAACTGAAAGCAAATGGTAAAGTAAAAGCGGTTGGCGTTGGTGCCAAAAGCTGGACCGTCATAAAAGAGATCACCGATGTAGTTCCGCTCGACTGGGTAATGATCGCCAATAGCATGACGCTGCATTCGCACCCGGCCGATCTGTTGCAGTACATGCGGCAGTTAAAGGAGAAGGGAACGCTTATCATTAACTCAGCAGTGTTCAATGGCGGCTTTTTAACCGGTGGCGATTTTTACAATTATAAACCGGTACAGGCCGGTAACCCGCAGCATGATGCCCTGTTGCAATGGCGGGAAGACTTTAATGCCATTTGCGCGCAGTTTGGTGTAGAACCGGCTCATGCATGTATTCAATTTGGAATTAATGCGCCCGGTGTTACCAGTATTGCATTAAGCACCAGCCGCCCGCAAAAAGTAAAAGGCAATGTTGATATGGCTACCATTCCCATGCCTGCCGGTTTCTGGGCGGAACTCGAAAAGCGCGGAATGATCACTGCTATGGTAACTACTGTATAATATGGCAGCATAATGCCAAAAGCAGAAGGCAAATACACCTGAAGCGAAGCCGCAAATATTTATGAGTTTCGATCGAAGGAACTATAAACAGTGAACTATGAACTTTGAACTGAAAAACGATCATTTACCCAATAACGCATTGGGTGGATACCCGAAATAACTTTTAAACGCATATGAAAAATGCGAAAGGTTCTCGAAACCTGTTTCTAAATAAACATCATTCGGTTTCCGTTGCTTCTCCCTTATCTGGTAATGCGCCAGGTGCAGCCTTTTTTCGGTAAGCCATTTCTGGGGTGTGGTATTGTAGGTCTTTTTAAAATCCCTTCTGAACGTGGCCAGGCTGCGACCGGTGAGATAACTGAACCTGTCGAGCGTCATATTGAACATGAAGTGACGTTCCATAAAATCTGAGAGGTCCAGTTTACCCGGCTCCTCGAAATTGGCCAGTAATCCGTCCATAGTATTATCGATGGCGCGTAAGATACTGATGGCTTCATCTATTTTGATACCGGCCAGATCGGGTGGCAGGTTCTGCCCAAGATCAAAATAAGGGATCAGCGAGGCCATACAACTTTCCAGTAACGGATGATTGCTGAAAATGCGGATCGTTTCCAATGGTTTCGTTCTGCCAATGGGTTTGTGCCGTGCATAGAAATGCTTTAGTTTCTCGATTGTAAGATGCATGGCCACGGCCTTATGCGGCAATCCGTTTGAAGGCTGAGTGATAACGGTTGTGATCTTGTTGCGGGGGATAAGAAAAATATCACCCGCCTTAAAGATAAAAGAGGCGTCGGCCTGAATGATCTTGGTTTCGCCGGAAATGAACCAGATCAGCATGTGATGCTCAAACACCACCTCTGTTTTGAAGCTTTTTCCTTTGAATTCACTCAGTTTAATATCCGGGCTGATATATTTGGTTTCAAATTCCATTTGTGAATGGTAAATGTACAAAATAAGATAAAGCCGAAAAGGCTTCGGCTTGTTATGGCAGGTTTATCATGCCGAACGCTTAAAGCTGAATGCTGAAAGCTGATCGCAAAACGCTTAATGCCGGGTTGGGGCATTCTGCCTTTTGCATTCCGCGTTTCGTAGCCGGTATTAATTAACCGGGAATGATACGCCTGTCATTTCTTCGCTTAAAGTCCATAAGCGCGCTGCATTTGCCGCATCGATAGAGTAGGGTTGTACGCCGCGCAAGGAAGAAGGGTCGCCGTAGTTATGGGCTATATTCCCTGCATCCACATCGGCTATGTCGGCATTTTCGCAATAGACGCCGCCGATGTTCTGTAATTGCACGCTGGTTGCACACCATACGGTGGTTGCAGCGCCCTGTTCTATATTTTTAAGTGTAGCGGCTACCTCTGGTTTCAGATGGCCGTTTTCATCATGGGTGCCCATTTGCTGAAATAAAGCGATAGGCGCTATACGGCCAAGATCGGTACCGATCACTGAACCCGGATGAACGGCATAAGCACGAACCCCGAATGCTTTTCCGCGTTTGTCGAGTTCAACCGTGAACAGGTTATTGGCTGTTTTTGATTGTCCGTATCCTTGCAGGGTTTCATATGGGCGGGTAACGAAATTTGGATCTTCGAAATTGAAAGGCGCCATCTGGTGCCCGAAGGAAGATACATTGATCACCCTGGCGCTGCCGGCTTTCTTCAATGCCGGCCACAGCCGGGCGGTTAACTGAAAATGCCCGAGGTGATTGGTGGCAAGCTGCGATTCATAACC
>CBIHPC010000388.1:0-5269 GCA_966211305.1 uncultured Niastella sp. | reverse complement strand
GTGAAATTTGAGACTGTAACCATAAAAGATATCGCCAGGGCGTTGGGACTTTCAACTTCTACCGTTTCGCGTGCATTGCGTGGTAGTTATGAGATCAGTCCCGAAACAAAAAAACTGGTGCTTGAATACGCCGAGAAAATCAATTACCGGCCCAACCCGATCGCTTTGAGTTTGAAAGAACGAAAAAGCCGGTCGATCGGCGTAGTAGTCAGCGAGATTGCTAATACGTTTTTCTCGCAGGCGATCAATGGAATTGAATCCATCGCGTACAACCGGGGCTACCATGTTATTATTTCCCAAAGCCACGAATCGTATGAGCGGGAAAAGGTGACCATACAACACCTTGCCTCGCGTTCGGTTGACGGGTTGCTGGTATCGCTCTCGAACGAGACCATCGATCTGTCGCACCTGAAACAGCTTCACGAAAAAGGTTTGCCGGTTGTGTTCTTCGACCGCATTACCGACGAAATAAATACCCATAAGGTTACGGCCAATAATTTCAAGGGCGCTTTTGATGCCACCCAGCATTTGATCAATAAAGGTTTTACGCGCATTGCGCATATTACCAATTCGCTAAACCTGTCAATAACCAGAGAGCGATTGCAGGGGTACCGGGAGGCGCTGAAGAAGAATAATATTCCGTTTGATGAAAAGCTGGTGCACTATACCCTGCATGGCGGCATGATCTATGAAGAGATCGAGGGTGAAATAAAAAAGATGTTCAGCGCCCGTCAAAAGCCTGACGCTATTTTAACCGCCAGCGATCGCGTTACTACTTCCTGCCTTACGGCCCTGAAAGCCGCCGGTAAACGAATACCGGAAGATATTTCGGTAATAGGTTTTACCAATACGAATATTGCAGAGCTGTTCAACCCGCCTTTGTCGGCTGTTCGCCAGCCGGCCTTCGATATGGGCCAGGCGGCCACGGAGCTGCTGATCCAGATCATCGAGAGCAAACGCCCCGTTACCGAGTTTGAAACGAGGATCCTCGATACGGAGTTGTTTACCAGGGAGAGTTCGGAACACCCGCCAATACAGCCGAAAGCTGAAAGCTGAAAGCCGAAAGCGAATACAAATACAAGCTACACGCTTAAAGCTGAAAGCCAAAAGCAAAAAAACTGAAAGTTTAAAGCATAAAGCGAAGTACATAAACAATACCCTATACACCTTTATCAACCCCGACTTCATCGGGGCGGGCTTTGTCAAACTGTTAACTTGTCAACTTCTTCCCCTTCCTCCTTCCTCATTTCCCTGCTTCAACTACAATTCATCCCCCATTTCTGCCTGATTTTCAGTAAACATCAGGATTTTTTTTGCTTATTTTTGATCCGTTTTTTTGTAGAAATGGAACGAAAAAAGTTAGTTTCATTCCATGTTTTATTAGAAACAATACAGAAAATAGTATTATCGTCCATTTCTAATTAACAACTACCCGCTACCAGGTATTTTCACCTGTTTCTGATGAAAAACAATACAGGAATGATTATTCCCGGCCGATTTCTATCAGCAACGATCCGCTGCCAGGTATTTTCACCTGTTTCTAATAAGACCCGATCCAGGAATAATTATTCTGCCCCATTTATAATAACAAACCATGCTTACAGAATTCTAAATACCCCTTCCGTAATTACGGAACCTGCTTCCGGAATTTTAAACACCCCATTTGTAATTATAAACGCCCGTTTATAATTACAAACCATGCTCCCGGAATTCCGGGTACCCCTTCTGTAATTACGGAACGTAGTTCAAGAATTTTGAATGACCCATTTGTAATTACGGAACGAGGTTCCAGAATTTCGAAACCCCATTCATAATTACGGAACATGATTCCGGAATTATGAACACCCTGTTTGTAATTACAAACCATACCTCAGAAATTATAAACGGCCGTTTATAATTACAAAATGACCAATAACTGTTATCAGCTGGCCTTCATTACAAGCCCCCGGCTAATGCAATGAGTGAATAGTTTGTTTTTCATATGTGTGCTATTCACAAATTTTCCAATTATCTTCACCTCATGCTAACGCAGGATGAGATCAAGCAACTGGTTGCGAAACAGGCCGCCCAATTGGTCCAAAATAACATGACAGTTGGTATTGGTACAGGCTCTACGGTGTACTGGCTTATTATGGAGCTGGGTAGCCGGGTTAAGCAGGGGCTGTTCTTTCGCGCTATTCCCACCTCAAAAAAAACGGCCGTCCTTTGCGCTCAACAAAATATTCCACTTGCCGCATTGAACGATGTTACCGCTTTAGATATCACCATCGACGGGGCCGATGAAATTGACCCCAACCTGCAATTGATAAAGGGCGGTGGCGGTGCATTATTACAGGAGAAAATGGTGGCCGCCGCATCTCGTGAACTGTTTATCCTTGCCGATGAAAGCAAACTGGTGCCTCAACTGGGCAAATACCCCCTGCCGCTGGAGGTAATTCCAATTGGCTGGAAGCAGGTGCAACGGCACATACAGGCAACCTACCATGTAAAAGCTTCTTTACGCATCGATGATGACCAACCCTTCGTCAGCGATCAGGGTCATTATATTCTCGACTGCCCTTTCAATAAAATTGAGCACCCCGATATTCTAACGTATGAACTGAACGCCATCCCCGGTGTGGTTGATAATGGATTGTTCATAAACATGGCCGACATGGTGCTGGTTGGATACGCTGATGGAAGAACCGACACGCTGCATAAGTAATACAGCTACAAGCTGCAAGCGGAAGGCAAAAAAGCGGAAGGCTCCTCACCTGTTAACTCGTCAACTTGTCAACTCGTCAACTTGTTAACTATTCAACTCGTCAACTTCTCCCTCTTTCATTTCCCCCTTCCTCCCCAACTGATACAGTTAAAAAATCAGTAACTTTAACTATATCAGATCCTCTAACTGAACCAACCACCAGATGCACAAAAACAAACTGAACGGGGCCGATCACCTGTACCTGCAGATTGCGGGAAGCCTTGAACAGATGATCCAGAATGAAATACTGAAGATCGGCGATAAACTTCCCTCGGTTCGGATGCTGAGCGATGAATACGGCATCAGCATGGGCACAGCCTTTCAGGCCTATTACTATCTCGAAGGAAAAGGGCTTATTGAGTCGCGCCCCAAATCGGGTTATTATGTAAGGTTCAACCATAAGCGGTTCCCAGCACTGCCCGCCGCGCCCAAACCCGAAACGCTCGGCGATTCGGTAAGTGTTGATGAAATGGTGGCCGCCGTTTTTAAAAAATTAAGCGCAACCGATATTACCAACCTGGCCCTGGCAGCCCCTGCTGTTGAACTGCTGCCATTGGCCAAACTCAATAAAAGCATTGTACACGCTTTTCGCAATTCCCCCACCAGTTGTATTCAGTATGAAGATGTGCAGGGTAATCCCGAATTACGCAAGCAGGTTGCCCGGATGGCTTTTAGCTGGGGCGGGAAAGTAGCAGATAACGACGTAGTGATCACCGCCGGTTGTATGGAAGCGCTTTCGCTTTCGCTGCAGGCAGTTACCCAGCCGGGTGATACGGTAGCCATTGAAACGCCTACGTTCTTTGGTATTTTCCAGGTTATGCAAACGCTGGGACTGCATGTGATCGAGATCCCAACGGATGCCGTTACCGGAATCGATCTCAATTACCTGGAGCAGGCTATTAAAAAATCGAAGATCAAAGCCTGTGTGTTTGTTCCCAGTTTTAACAACCCGCTGGGTTGTTGTATGCCCGATAAAAATAAAAAGGCGCTGGTTGAACTGATCACCAAACATCGCATACCCCTGATCGAAGATGATATTTATGGTGAACTGTATTTTGGTCATCACCGGCCGCGCTGTTGCAAAACTTACGATACCGAAGGGTGGGTGCTGCATTGTTCTTCCATCAGCAAATCGCTGGCGCCGGGTTACCGCATCGGGTGGACGATCCCCGGCCGCTTTAAAGAACAACTTATTCGACTGAAGATGCGGCATACCATTGCGGGTGTTACCATTACGCAACATACCATGGCGCATTTCCTTGGCATTGGCCGTTTCGATTATCATTTGAAAAAATTACGTACAGCGCTACACACGCAGCAACTGCGGTATGTACAGGGCATACTCGATCATTTTCCTGCCGATACCAAAGTATCGCGGCCGCAGGGCGGGTTTGTATTATGGTTAGAACTGAATAAAAAAGTGAATACATTTCAACTATACCAGGAAGCGATGAAGTACCAGGTATCGGTGGCGCCGGGAAGAATTTTCTCCATGCGCGACAGGTATAGTAATTATATTCGTATAGGCTATGGTCGTCCCTGGGGCGATGATGTTGAGCGGGGAATACGTATAACAGGCAACTTAGTGAAAAAAATGAGTTAAGCTAATTCGATAATTTGATAATTCGATGATGTGATAATTGAATACAAAATAATGGATGCTTACGCTTGAGCTATACTTTTATAAGAACCGCTGCACATGAAGCATTATCACATTATCAAATTGTATTTAAGGGTGCTCAAAATACGCTTCTATATCGGCATTCGAATTATAGTTGCGGAAAACATGCTGCGAGCGCATGGGCAAACGCAATGTACATCCTTCATCGAAGATGGCTTGCAGACTGTAATTCTTTAAACGGCCGATCATTATACGGCCGGCTACTTTTTCCAGCCCGGTGCGGGTATAAATACCGCAGAACGGCTGGGCAAAACCCACATCCTGGTAAACATAAAAATCGAACTGGTTATCGCGCATGTATTCCTGCAGCAGATAGTCGATGGATGCGGCATCCAGGTCGAGCATATCGCAGGCCAGCAACAGCAGGTCTTTATCGGGATATCGTTGATGAACGCTGAGCAGACCTTTCAGCGGGCCTTCCACTTCAGCATTATCAACCACTAATAATTCGGGGAAAATCTCTTCAACGTAGGTATGCACCTGTTGCTCATTAACCGAATAGATCACCGGGAGGTGAAACATGGCCAGCTTTTCATGCATATGCTTGGCCCATATGGTATTACGAATCGGCATCAGCCCCTTGTCGGAGCCCATACGTTTACTTTCGCCGCCACATAGTATTACACCCAACAAGTTTTCCATAATATAAATACTGGAAGGTGATCAATAAAAGTATTACTCGTGTACTTTACGATCTGCATGCCCGAGGCTTTTCCCCGGCGCTATCACATCGCGCACCAATTGCTTCACTTCTTTTATTTCAAGGAAACCGCCAACTTCTTTCCGATCGAATACCTTTTGCTCTCCGATGCAAATAGTATACCGGCCACTGACCTCACTGGGTT
>CBIHPC010000387.1:0-5290 GCA_966211305.1 uncultured Niastella sp. | reverse complement strand
AAAGGCATCGTGAATGAAAGCGGTCTTGAAATAACTGAACTGTCAACACACCTGCAGGGACAGCTTGTAGCCGTTCACCCTGCTTACGATACGCTGTTCGATGGGTTTGCTCCGGAAAAATTCCGCAACAATCCCAAAGCCCGCACCGAATGGGCCGTTCAGCAATTACAATTCGCAGCCAAAGCCTCTCAAAACCTGGGGTTGAACGCGCATGCCACTTTTAGCGGCGCGCTGTTATGGCCTACGGTTTATCCCTGGCCTCAACGCCCTGCGGGTTTGGTTGAAACGGGATTTAAAGAACTGGCCAACCGCTGGCTGCCCATCCTGAACACATTCGATGAAAACGGTGTTGACCTCTGTTATGAGATCCATCCCGGGGAAGACCTGCACGATGGTATCTCCTACGAAATGTTCCTGCAGCATACCAATAACCATCCAAGGGCCTGTTTGCTGTACGACCCATCGCACTTCGTATTGCAGTGCCTCGATTATTTGGAATATATCGACAATTACCACGAGCGCATCCGCATGTTCCATGTAAAGGATGCGGAGTTCAACCCAACGGGTAAACAGGGCGTGTATGGCGGTTACCAGAACTGGATCGACAGGGCCGGCCGTTTCCGTTCACTGGGCGATGGCCAGGTTGACTTCAAATCTATCTTTAGTAAACTGGCCGCATATGATTATGCCGGCTGGGCGGTGCTGGAATGGGAATGCTGTATCAAACATCCTGAAGACGGCGCCAAAGAAGGTGCGGTGTTCATCAAAGACCATATTATACGGGTAACAGAAAAAGCCTTTGACGATTTTGCCGGTACCGGAAGCGATGAAAAATTTAACAGATCGGTTTTAGGATTAAAATAATGTAATTTGCTAAATATATAACTTGCACAATTCTGTGTATTAAAACTTTTGTTTCGATGAAGAAATACGTTGTTTTTGCTGCTCTATGTACAGCAATGGTTGCCTGCAACTCATCAGATGGCACAAAAAACGGTGATAAAACCCCGGCTGAAAACACATCAGCGAGTGATGCAGCAACTGCGGCCAATGATAAAGCCCTGGAAATGATCGGTGCGCTTGATTGCACAACCTGTCACAAGATCAGCGAAAAAAATATAGGCCCGGCCTATACCGATGTGGCAAAGAAATACGAATCAACTGAAGAGAACGTTACCATGCTTGCCGATAAGATCATCAAGGGTGGTTCGGGCAACTGGGGCACAGTGCCAATGACACCGCACCCCGCACTGAGCGCAGACAGCGCAAAGGAAATGGTTCGCTACATTCTCTCTTTAAAAAATCAGTAAATCATACCACCCCTGCTCCTTAAAAGCGGGGGTCTCTTTTTACGCTCAAAATCACATGAAGAAGTTAATCATCGCCTTATTTCCGATCGCATCGCTCGCATGCCACACCGCCCGTAAAACAACAGATTCAGCTAAGGGACCATCAAAGAAAGAGGATGGCTGGCAGGTTTTATTCGATGGGGCTTCAAAAAACGCCTGGCATATTTACAATAATAAAACCGATGGATCGGCGTGGACGGTAAAAGACGGCATTTTATACCTCGACCCTGCAGCCAAAAAAAACGGCGCAGGCGGCGGCGACCTGGTTACCAATGAAGAGTATGAAAATTTCGATCTTAAACTGGAATGGAAAATTGATTCTGCCGGTAACAGCGGCATCATTTTTTTGACGCAGGAAGATCCTAAATACGGCCAGTCGTATTTAACCGGTCCGGAAATGCAGATCATTGACAACAACGGCCACCGCGATGCAAAGATCAATAAACACCGCGCCGGCGATCTGTACGATCTTATTACCAGCGCTCCGGAAAATGTTCATCCCTGGGGTCAATGGAATTCGGTAGAGATCAGGATCAATAAAGGCCAGCTGGAGCTTTTTCAAAACGGCGCCAAAGTAGTTGCCACTACCATGTGGGACGACAACTGGAAGCAGCTGATAGCAAACAGCAAATTTAAGAACTGGGCCGGCTTTGGCATGTTCCAAAAAGGCCGTATCGCCTTGCAGGACCATGGTAATGGCGTTGCCTTCAGAAATATTCAGATCAAACGGTTATAATTCGCTTTTCAACTAAAATCATCTACATATGCGCACAACTTTTGCTTGCCTGATCATTGCAGGCGCTATTGCTGGTTGCCAGGGTGGTAACGGCGGTTCAGAACAACCGGCAGCCGACTCAACAAAAACAGATACTATGGCAACTGCTTCTGCTGATATGACCAATAAATTGACCGACGCAGAAAAGAATGAAGGATGGCAACTGCTTTTCGATGGCACATCAAAAAGCAATTTCCATGTGTTCAATAAGAAAACTGACGGCAGCGCCTGGCAGGTGAGCGATGGCGCCCTGCACCTCGATACTGCCAATATAAAAGATGGTAAAATAACTGGTGGCGGTGATCTGCTCACCAATGAAGAATACGACAACTTCGACCTGAAACTCGAATGGAAGATTGCACCAGCAGGTAATAGCGGTATCATGTTCTATGTGCAGGAAGGACCGAAATACGGTGAAACCTATCATACCGGCCCTGAAATGCAGGTGCTGGATAATGCAGGTCATCCTGATGCAAAGATCACGAAACACCGCGCAGGCGACCTGTACGATCTTATCACCAGCTCACCCGAAACGGTTAAACCGGCCGGCGAATGGAACCAGGTTGAAGTGATCTCAAATAAAGGCGCGCTCGAGTTTCATTTGAATGGCACAAAGGTGCTTGCCACTACGATGTGGGATGATGCCTGGAAAAAAATGATAGCCGCCAGCAAATTCAAACAATGGCCTGGCTTCGGTTCTTTTCAAAAAGGAAGAATTGCGCTGCAGGACCACGGCAATGCCGTATGGTACCGGAATATCAAGATTAAGAAATTATAAAAAGAAAGTTGACGAGTTAACTTGTTAACAAGTTAACTCGTCAACCTATATCTACACCTTCGGCAGTTTGTACCCGTTATGATATTCCTTCATCAGGTACAGGCCGTTTACTTTTTCATCGGTGAATTTATCTTTGGCTTTATCCCACACCAGGCGTTGCCCGCTTCTGAATGAGATATTACCCATTTGGGCAACCGTGGCTACATGCGCCCCGGCCTGAATAGAGCAATTCAGATCTTCCATCTTCCTCGACTTCACCACATCTATGAAATTCACCCAGTGATTGTTCAATCCGTTATCTGATGGTTTTACAAACGACTTGCTGGCTTTATTGGTGCTTTGCGGTTCTTCCAACACCTCCCAGCCGCCACGATGCAATACCAGTGTGCCATTGTTGCCTATAAACGCGATCCCGTGGTTTCGGCCATACGACCCATTGTCGATACCCATGGCAGAATCCCATACCAGGTTGAATTTATCGAACTCATACAGCGTTGTGAGGGTATCGGGTGTTTCCTGGCTCAGATCGGGATAAGCGAATTTACCACCCAGTGCAGCTATTGATTTGGGCACATCGGCTTTCATGCCCAGCAGGGCATAATCGAGCAGGTGCACGCCCCAGTCGGTCATTAAACCGCCGGCATAATCCCAGAACCAGCGGAAATTAAAATGAAAACGGCTGGCATTGAACGGGCGTTTCCCGGCTGGCCCCAGCCAGGCGGCATAATCAACACCTGCCGGCGGGTTACTGTCGGGTACAACCGCAGCCGGCTTCATCCAGCCCTGGTAGCACCATACCTTTACGGTTCTTATCATTCCCAACCTGCCGCTTTGTACATAATCAACGGCATCTTTAAAATGCTGCTGGCTGCGTTGCCACTGGCCGGCCTGCACCACTTTATTATAGCGCTGCTGGGCGGCCACCATTGTGCGGCATTCTATAATTGAGTTACCTACAGGTTTTTCTACAAATACATCTTTTCCTGCTTCGCAGGCATGTATCATTTGCAGGGCATGCCAGTGGTCGGGCGAACCAACAATTACAATGTCGATATCTTTCTGATCGAGCAGCTTACGATAATCGGCATAGGTTTTCACCTTTGATGTATCGATATTGTTCTTTGCCAGGTCGGCCATTCTTTTATCGAGCACGTTCTTGTCAACATCGCATAAAGCGCCCACGGTTACGCCGGGAACTTTCAGGGCCGCAGTAACATTGGCCCAGCCCATGCCATTGATACCAATGGCGCCGATAACCAGCTGGTCACTGGGGGCGATGCGATTTTTGAATATGGCAAATGCGTTGTTATCGAGTGCAGATAGTACTGTACCCCCGGCAAGCAATGTGCCCGCCTGTTTCAGGAATCTCCTTCGTTGCATCATAGAAATGGTATTAGGTAGTGTTGTAGGATAATATGTTTACTTGACGATATTCTTTTTCAGGTAGGCGATGCTTTTGGCGGTACTTTGTAACGGATCGCCGGGGCACATATCCTGTTCTACAAAGAAGTATTTCATACCGCTTTGTCTCGCGTAGTTAAAGATCTTTTTATAGTTGATAACTCCGCTGCCTACTTCGGTAAAGTTTTTCGCCGGGGTATTGTCCATATCCTTTACATGCCACATGGCAAAACGGCCCGGATGTTCGGCAAACAGGGCCAGCGGGTCTTTACCGGCTTTCGATACCCAGTAAATATCCATTTCAAAGACAACCAGTTTCGGATCTGTTCCTTTCAGCAGGGTATCGAAACCAGTTGTACCTCCAACCGGTTGCAATTCAAAATCGTGATTGTGATAGGCGAGTTTTATGCCTGTTTTTTTACATATTTCCCCGGCTTTGTTAAGTGCGGCGGCTATTTTTTTATAATTATCGGCATCAGCACGGTATTGTTCTTCGAGCCAGGGAATTACAATGAACTCCTGCCCCAACGCTTTGGCATCGGCAACTGCCGGTTTCCATTTTTCTTCCCAGCCGCTTTGTAAGAATATGCTGGCGGGGAAAGTATGGCCGCTTGGGGAGGCAAGCCCATTGGCTTTCAGGGTTGCCTTTAGTTCGGCCACGTTCATACCAAACCATTTACCATCGCCATAGCCATAGGTTTCAACGCATTTATAACCCTGTGCGGCCACTTTGGCTAAGGTGCTTTTGGCATCTTTACCCATTTCATTTCGGAGTGTATATAACTGGAGGCCGATCTTTTTTGGTACAGCGAACCATTCATCTTTACTGATAAAAAAACTGGCGGTAAGCAGGGATGACTGCCTGAGGAAATCCCGACGAGTAGGCATAACGAATCGTTTTTAAGGAGTTGAAATTACTTAAAAATAAAGTACAATACTCCCAACCCCCTGAAGGGAGTAAAAACTGTCGGATACAAGATGATTAAA
>CBIHPC010000386.1:0-5294 GCA_966211305.1 uncultured Niastella sp. | reverse complement strand
CTATTTCTCCGTCTTCATCTCCTACATACTCACTGATATCAATATTGTCATACTCGTCTTCGCTTCCATCTACATCAAAATCTTCCTCATCACTGCTGTCGAACTCATCTTTTGTTTCAGTATCGTATTGGTCATCGTGGTTTTCCTCCGATAATTCCAAAGCCGGATTCTCCTCCAGTTCTTCCTTAATCCGTTCTTCAAGATTAGCCGTAGGCACCTGCAGCAGTTTCATGAGCTGAATCTGCTGTGGAGAAAGTTTTTGTAAAAGCTTTTGCTGTAAACTTTGACTCAATGCCATGTGCGTCAATATTTTATTCAGTTTGTCGCTAAAAAAATTTTAAAAAAATTTGCGGCAACCACAAAAATCAGGCCGTAAATTTACAGACAAATGTAATCAACGTTGTGAAACGATTTTATAAAATTATTGTCTTTGCGGCTTTTTGTTTTCGGCCGGGGGTTATTTCGGCTCAAAACCAGGTAAATATTACATCTGGCAGGGCGTTATTTTCTCCGCACAAAGTGGCGCCGGTTTCTATGTATAAGGTACCTAAAAAGTTACTAACAACTGGTTTTCATGTGTTAAGCCATCGTAAAATGGTGTTTTCACCTGATCTTCAGGCCCGCGCGGCGGTGGTAAACACGATAGGTAACAATTATTACACCTCGCGATTTGGCTTTTTTTGTAAAAAGGAACTGATGATAGAAAAGACCACTAAGGTGCACCTGCGGCTCCGGCTGGGATCGCTGGAGTATGTGAACAGGCTGGAGTATGGAAAGTGAAGTTGAAAAGTTGACATGTTGACGAGTTACCCAGCTTTACTTCCTCACAATCTTATTGATGGTGGTTACATCGTTTTGGAAGCCTTCGAGTGTTTTCAATGCTTCCTTCGGGGTGTTATCCTTAAAATGTTTCTGCAGCCATAATTTGGAGCTATCGGGTTCGCGCATTGCGCGGTATTGATCTTTTTCGGAATAGCTTTCGGCAAACACAGCGCCGGCCTCATACATCCGGCGAAGGGTCAAATACAGGGTATCGCCCTGCGTGCTGTTGATGACCAGGCTATCGACCATTTCTTTTTTATTACCGGTCATTTCGGCTCTTGTTAACGCCATTTGCGTTTTCATGATCCATGAAGTGGCATCGAGGAAAATAATGGAGAGATCGTTATTCAAATAGTGGGTCTTTCTAAGGCTGTCGAGGCGGTCCTGCACTTTGCGGGCTGAATCGCTCGTATTTCCTGCTGCAGCGCCACTTTGCGAATCCTGGCTTTTACAACCGGCAAGTATCAATAAGGCTACAAAGCAAACAGACAGGCCAGTTTTTACGGCATTAGCGGTTCTTTCCATTTTTAAAGTACGCTGGTTTTACAACGTTCAGAAGATGATATCCGTTACAGGCATCATCTTCTAAACGTGTGCCCTGTATTAAAATTATCGTTAGGCCGAGATCTTTTGCGCAGCCAGCACTTTCTTTACTGCCGCTACAATTTTCTCTCCTTTTTCTTTTATCTGTTGTTCGCTTATCAGCAATGAGATCTGGGTTGAAATGCCGCGGCTCATCACGGCGTCGCTTGGGCCAAAATCTTTGTTGGCCTGCTGCATAATGGCGGCTTTATATTCAGGATGCAATGCGTTGAGGGTAACGCCCTGCTTCAGGTGCTCCCATTTGCGAATGTAATGCCAGTTGTGATCGAACCAGTAGAAGTTACCTCCCCATGCATTCTGTGCTTTTAATTCGGCCACCACCGCCTGCGTGAGTTCGGTTGTTGGCAGGAACCAGCTCAGGAACGTGCAGCTGTCACCCGCTTCATCGAGCACGCGGCGGAAGCTGATCTCAGGCAACTGGGCCAGAATGGCCTTCAACTGGGCATGGCCGGCACGTTGTTTGGCGAGGAACTCGTCGAGGCGGCTGAATTGCGCCAGCCCCACAGCGGCATGCAGTTCAGAAATGCGATAGTTATAACCGAGGTAAGGATGCAGGTCTGCGCCGCGGTCGACCCCAATGTGGTCGTGACCATGATCGCTGAATCCATCGCTTTTGAGATACACGTCTTCGCGGTTGGTAACAATGGCTCCGCCTTCACCGCAGGTAACGATCTTCACAAAGTCGAAGGAATAGCAACCGGCATCGCCGATGGTACCAAGGTATTTTCCTTTATAAGTAGCGCCGGTGCTTTGACAGGCGTCTTCGAGTAATATTAAATTATGTTCTTTACAGATCTGTTGTAATGAATCCATATCGGCCTGGGCGCCGCACATATGCACGGGCATTACGCATTTTGTTTTTGGCGTAATGGCCTTGCGAACCGCGTCGGGGTTCAGGGTGAGGGTATCGTCAACATCAACCAGCACGGGCAGGGCGCCTACACTGATGATAGATTCGAAACTGGCCACAAACGTGAAGGTGGGCATTATCACCTCGTCGCCATAGCCTATTCCCAAAGCCCCTAATACGGTAGTAAGGGCCGTGGTGCCGCTCGACACCAGGTGGGTATACCCACAGCCGAATTTTTTGCTGATGGCGGCTTCCAGTTCTTTTGCTTTCCAGATCCCTTTACGCGCCCCGTCGAAACCAAACCGCATAAGGATACCGGTTTCCAGTACATCATTTACTTGTTTTCGTTCATCGGCGCCAAATAGTTCAAAGCCAGGCATATTGAATTTGTTTGTTGTTTATGGTTTGTTGTTTATGGTTGTTTTCTATTCAGCCGCCCGCCTTGTCCGGTAACGCCTGAATGCGCCGTGCCGTAATTCCTCCCGGACAGCACTCCTTAATGTTTTCGTATTAACGCAAAATGACCAGATATTGGTGAGCAAAGGTAGAATTTTCGGGTGATAGTAGGGGGCCGGTTTGTATAACAGTACAGGTACCGGTTGGGGGAAGTTGAAAGTTGAAAGGGTTGATATAGTTGATTATGGAATGGCGGTTTCAGGCTTATTTCGCGGCTCCCTTTGCCATCTGGCTGAGCCGTAAGGCGAAACATGCCTTTTATGGGCAACAAAAAAGGCTCCCTTTGCAGGAAGCCTCCAATCTTTAATCCTTTTATACCTGTTCACCTTTTCGGCTGCTATTGTATTTGCTTCGAACCATTGCCTGATCTTTCGGCTGTATTCAGCTTACTTTGCTGCGGTATTCGATTCCTTATTCAACGTCCAGCCCAGCCGGTCAACTTTAAACGCTTCCAGCTTTATAGGCCAGTTGGGGTAAGGTTTGCTTTCGGTATTCTCATCATCGAGGCAGGTTACGTAAAACCGTACGAATTTCCTGTCGGTTCGTAAGGGCGCATAAAAAGTACAGGTGTCGGCCGGATCGAAACGACTTCCTATCAGTTGTGCATTGTAGAAGTTATTGTTATTGAATTCCTCGTTGTAGCAGGCATACAAACGGTAACATTTTATCTTTCTTTTTTCCGAAGCCAGCTTTTTTACCTCTATCCGCAACACCGTATCAACCGGTTTTATCGACACCACTTCGGGGGTTCCGGGGCGGCTTTCATCGATCCAGGGCATGGGCGGAACCAATGCGGGTTCTTTATAATAATTATATCGCAGGCTGTCGTTCCAGCCGAGGGGGTTCTTTAAGAATGAGGCGGTGCTGAAATAGATGGCGCCCTGAATTTCGGGGTATTTGCGCATTGCCTGGATCTGACGGGGGATCTGTGTTTTATCGCGCCAGGCAGGATTGCTGCCGGCTTTGAAGATACCCAGTCCGATATAACAATGTTTGCCGTAGCTATGTTTTGCCCACCAGTCGAGCAACACTTCATACGCCGCCCGCGGATGGCCGAATTCAAAATATATCTGGGGAGCTACGTAGTCGATCCAGCCGTTCTTCAACCAAAGCAGGATATCGGCATACAGTTCGCTGTAATTTGTCATCGATTGGGTTTCACTGCCTTCGGGATCCTGGCTGCGGTTGCGCCAGATGGCGAAGGGAGAGATACCGAAGCGGCAATACCGGTTCTCGTCCTTAATGGCATTGCTGAGCTTCAGGATGATAGAGTCGGTATTGCTGCGGCGCCAGTCGCCGAGGTTCAACCCGTTCCCGTATTTCTGATATGATCCTTTATCAGGGAACTCTTTACCCGAAATGGGGTATGGGTAGAAATAGTCATCAAAATGAACCGCGTCAATATCATAGCGGCTTACGATATCGCGGATCACATTCACCACATAGTTCTGGGCTTCCTTGTTTCCGGGATCGAAATACCGGGTTCCGCCATAACTGAGGAACCACTCAGGATGCATTTTGGTAATATGGTTTGCTGCGATGGATGATTTACCGATCGCAAATTCGGCCCGGTAAGGGTTGCACCAGGCGTGAAACTCCATACCCCGCTTATGGGCCTCTTCAACCATGAATGCCAGGGGATCGTAATAGGGCGCAGGCGCCTTGCCTTGCTTACCGGTAAGCCATTGGCTCCAGGGCTCATACTGAGATGGATAAAATGCATCGGCGCAGGGGCGTACCTGTACTATAACGGCGTTCAGGCCATTACGCTTATGCATTTCAAGCAGATTGATGTATTCTGCTTTCTGGCTTTCGGTATTAAAGTTTCCACGTGAGGGCCAGTCAATGTTATCTACTGTAGCGATCCACGCCGCCCTAAATTCGTATTTAGGTTGCGCTACTACATTAAACACTAGAAAACAGGCCACTACCATCAGGCTTGTAGTTCTTTTCATATTCGGATTAAAGATTAACGGATGTCACTAAAGTACGGTTATTCTGAACTTCTTATTTTATCCAGTAAATTATTTAACAATTTTGCTTCTTCTTCGCTCAAATTTCCGAGCATAGCGTCCATTTGCTCGTTATAGCTGTCGAGCCTGTCGAGCAGCTGCAAACCGGTATCGGTAATGGTAACATCTACCAGCCGGCGGTCGGTTTTGCATATTACCTTCTGTACCAGCTCTTTCTTTACCAACCTGTCAACAATTCGGCTGGTATCGCTCATCTTATCCAACATCCGTTGACGGATCTGCAGGGTTGACAGCGGTTTTCCGGCTCCCCGCAAAATGCGGAGAATATTATATTGCTGGGAGGTAATATCTCCCTTTTCAAAAAACTGTTTGGTCTTTTCAGTAATCCAGTTGTAAGTAAAGATTAAATTGACCACTGTTTTATGATACTCGTTCCGGAATTTCGGCTGTTGTATATCTTTTTCAATACTCATGGTCTCCACAGTAATTATAATTAATTATTAATCAATAATGTTACCCAGGGGCGGTCGACCGCGTTAGCATAAAAATGCTGAATAAATGATGCGCTTCATGCAGCAGGAAAAACTCAG
>CBIHPC010000385.1:0-5300 GCA_966211305.1 uncultured Niastella sp. | reverse complement strand
GACGGGCAGGAACGGGAGTTTCATTTTGCCCGTATAAATTCTATAGCCATCTATTTTCACATTTCAGTTGTGGACAGCAGCGGCAGGCTGATCACGGCAACGCTTGCCCGTGATGAAAATGGCCGTTGGAAGTTACATGAGCCTGAATTACCCGTTTGGTTCATAACAGCCGAGCCAGAATTGGGCAACCAGGTTGAACATAAGGCTGGCCGGTAAATAAAAAAGGAACCGGTAAAAACCAGTTCCCGGAACCCTTATGTTATGACTGAAAGAAGCTACTATGTTAACTCAATACCACTTTCTTGCTGGCCAGTACATACACCCACATTGCTGCAGATAAAAAGCTGGTCAGTACCAACAGTGCAGAAAAAGCATAATGTCCATGTTGAAATAAAGGCACACTTACTAAACTGGCAATAACTATCAGTACGATGGTAGTGAGGGTAAAAAACGTTTTCATATTTAATGTTTTTAAAGTGATTATTTTTTTTACTTGTATAAAGCGTGTTGCTTTTATGTACTAATAGAAGGCGCAAAAGCCAGGAAGTTTATTAAAGAAATGCTAAGAAGAAAAGGGTATTGCTAAGGGTAAAGCGGAAACAAAATGTATTAGTAATTCCTTAACACAAGGGCTTTAAACGACAAAGCCCGGAAGCGGAAAGCGATCTTAATCGCTCTCTGCTTCCGGGCTGTTACATATAGTTTTGCTAATGCACCGGGTTCTGCAGTGATTTTATTCTTTCGGTAAGGCCGCCATGAATATTTACCTCAGCTACTTTAATTGTAGCTGCAAAATCCATAAACTCCGCCGGGTGTTCTTTCCTGCGGCCGGTCTTTACATCTACACTGGTGAAGTTGGTCCACATAATGGCTTTTAATGTAGTCTGGCTTTCATCATACATTAACATTTCAACCAGCACGTGCGAGTCGGTAAGCTCAATAAGCCTCGATTCAATACATACGGTTTCGTTATAAAAAGCGGGACGCAGGTATTGTATATCATGCCGGCGCACTACCCAGGCAATGCCTTTTTTATGATATTCGGCCAGGTTTATCTGATAAGCCTGTTTCAAATGATCTTCGCGGGCATTCAGCATGTAATCGATATAACGGGCGTTATTCAAATGCCCCATAGGATCGCAATCACTGAACCGCACTGTATAAAATGTTTTTGGTTGTGAAGTTTGCATATAATTAAAATTATCTGTGTGGTTTATTCCGCCTTATTCATGTATTCCGTTTCCATGCGGTTCTTCAGGTTCTCCAATAACCTGTTCAATACCGTTACATCATCGAGCACTTTGGCCATCATAATGCCGCCTTCTATTTGTGCGAAGATCAGTTCGGCTTCTTTCTTCACATTCAGATCGCTCCTGAATGCGCCTTCCTGGATACCCATCTTTAAAATATGCTGCAGGGATCCGATCATTTCCTGCAAGGCCTGCCGCGCTTTCTTTTTCAGGAACGGATACGCATCATCGGCATCTACCGCGGTGTTCAATAGCGGGCAGCCGCCATCGACTGTTGGCGATACCGTATAATTTTTATAATACTGAAGAATGACCAGCAACTTGTCAACACCCGTTTTTTTGGCGCGTATCTTCTGGCCTATATCCTCTTTCAGCTGGTTGTAGGAATACTCGAATGCCAGTGCGGCAATTTCATCCTTGCTTTCAAAGTTGCCGTACAATCCGCCTTTGGCCAGCCCGGTGGCTTTCATGATATCGCTCATGGATGTACCGGCATAGCCTTTTTTATTGAACAGCGGCGCGGCTTTGGAAATAATAAACTCTTTTGTCTTTTCTGATTTTGTCACCTCACAAAAATAAACCGATCGGTCTAATTTGCCAAGCAAATTTATTTCCCTGGGTTCGGGCTTCGAAAATCCGTTTTCATCCTTTATTAATAAGGGCTTAGCCCATTGATGGTAAAAAAAGTTTTGGTTATTACCTGCATTGGCTACCTTTGCCTCTCCTCAATGAAACGAACCATGAAACTTTAAGACACAGTTCGCTGCGGCATCAGGCATGTTTCACGAACAATTTACTCCAGCATTATTTTAGTCAGCGCTTGCAGCGCCTTATTATCTTTTATTGTATTACTTGTTAAACCGGATCTGTATGGTGGACCAAACATCCAACGTAGGCACGTCACCGCGCGAGCGCGGAATCAAAACTTTTTTCTCTTTATTCAAACAGGCATTGTCGGGCCAGGAGCAGGACTATACGCAGGGAAGTATACGCCGCGCCGTGTTCTTACTGGCTGTACCCATGATACTTGAAATGTGCATGGAGTCGGTTTTTGCGGTTGTGGATATTTTTTTCGTAGGCCGGCTGGGCATGAATGAAGCCGTTGCCACAGTGGTGCTTACCGAATCGGTGCTAACCATTGTTTATTCACTGGCCATTGGTCTTAGTATGGCAGCAACGGCCATGGTAGCCCGCCGTATAGGTGAAAAGAATCCCGAAGCAGCATCGAAAGCGGGCATGCAATCATTGCTGATCGCTTTTTTTGTAACCGCTATTGTTAGTATCACCGGGTTGATATTTGCACCTGATATTCTGAAACTGATGGGCGCTTCGGCTGAAACCATTCGCATAGGCACCACATTTACCCGCATCATTTTTGGCGGCAGCATTGTTATCATGTTGCTGTTTTTGATCAATGGTATTTTCAGGGGAGCCGGCGACGCGTCTATGGCTATGCGTTCGTTATGGATCGCCAATATCTGTAATATCATTCTTTGCCCGGTACTGATACACGGCGCAGGTCCTATTCCTGCATATGGTATTACCGGCGCCGCCATGGCTACCACTATTGGCCGGGGTATCGGCGTTTTGTACCAGCTTTATCATTTATTCAGCGGCAAACGCGTTATTAAAATAAAGATGTCAGATTTTTTACCCGACTGGCCAATCATTAAGTCTATCGGCAATATAGCCTGGACGGGTACTGCACAGTTCCTGATCGCTTCTGCCAGCTGGATGGTACTGGCGCGCATTATGGCTGAGTTCGGCGATACCGCCGTTGCCGGTTATGGCGTTGCCATTCGCCTGATCATGTTCTTTTTATTACCTGCATGGGGGTTAAGCAATGCTGCTGCCACGCTGGTTGGTCAAAACCTGGGCGCGCAGCAACCGCTACGGGCCGAACAATCGGTTTGGAGCACCGTACGCTATAATACCATCTTCATGATCTTTGTAACGATGGTGTTCCTGTTGTTCGCACAACCGATCGTAGGATTTATGAACAAAGACGTTACCGTTGATTCATATGCTGTTCAGGCATTACGTATCGTAAGCCTTGGTTATATCTTTTATGGCATAGGCATGGTTGTTACCAATGCCTTCAACGGAGCTGGCGATACCAAAACGCCTACGCTCATCAATGTCTTTGGCTTCTGGTTGTTCCAGGTGCCTATTGCCTACCTGCTGGCGATCGTATTCAAACTGGGACCCAAGGGTGTGTTTATCGCCATTGTACTTGCCGAAACAGGCATTTCCATTGCCGGTATCATTCTTTTCAAAAAAGGTAACTGGAAGAAGATTAAAATATAAAATTCTTATATCTTAAAAATGCAAAGGGTGGGTCTACTTCAAAAGGGTACTCACCCTTTTGCTTTTAAAGGAACGGCATTTGCAATTATTATTTATTTTTAATCCATAACCACCTTCATGAAGCAAATTCCCAACAACGCTATCCGGCAGGTACTGATACTGGCCACCATCATTACGCTCGGTATTGTTCTGTTCAACCAGTTAAAGGCCCTTATCCCGTCTTTTTTGGGGGCATACACTTTATACGTGCTGCTGCGCAAGTGGATGTTTATTTTGCAGGGCCAATACAAATGGAAAAAAAGCCTGACAGCGGCCTTGCTTATGCTGTTATCATTCCTGATCATTTTGCTGCCTATTTTACTGGTGGTTAACATGCTCACTTCAAAAATCGCCTTTGCCATGGAGCATTCGCAGGAAGTGCTTTCCTCTTTGCAAACCTATATCGAAAAAATTGAAGCTCAGTATAAGATCCAGATCCTTACCAGCGCCAACCTCGAAAAAATTGCAACCTGGGGCAGTAATACGGTGCCGAAGATCCTTGCCTCCACTTTCGATACAATTTTCGGCATTGTGATCATGTATTTTATTTTGTACTTCATGCTGGTTGACGGCCGAAAAATGGAATCGAACTTTTACGACTGGGTACCGGTTAAAGACGAGAATACGCTGTTATTACGCAGGGAGCTTAACAGCATGGTATATTCGAATGCCATCGGCATCCCCCTCATTGCCATCCTGCAGGGTATAGTTGGCCTGATCGGTTACCTGATATTAGGTGTAAATGAACCCTGGTTCTGGTTTGTAATTACCTGTATCACCTCCATGCTGCCTGTGGTGGGGGCAGCTATTGCCTATGTTCCGGTAAGTCTGCTGTTCTTTGCCGGCGGTCAATCAGCAAAAGGCATCATTATGCTCTTATATGGTTTCGGAATAATCGGCACTGTCGACAATCTTTTCCGTTTCTGGGTACTGAAGCGGCTCGGCGATGTGCACCCGCTGATCACCGGTTTTGGGGTTATAATAGGGGTAGGACTGTTTGGGTTTATCGGCCTTATTTTCGGTCCTATCCTCATTTCACTTTTCCTCGTGCTCATTAAGATCTACGCCAACGAATTCAATATCGAAAAAAGGGATGCGGCCGGTCCCGGGTAATTTACTAAAAGCAATTGGCGGCCAGTAGGGGATTTCCCTTATTGGGAAATACTCCAATCTACATACCGCTTTAATTATTTCGGAAAACACTGATTTTCTGCCTGAAAACGCGAAAATATTTTCCGGAAAGCTTCGTTCTAATGCCGTATTCGTCGAAAATAATAGTTGCAAACCGATTTTAAGTTCAAATACCTATGAAGAGGACATATAAGAAAATGTCATTTGGTGTGTTGTTGTGCTTTTTAGCAGTATCGCCGGTAATTTCAGCCGGTACAGGAGAAGAGGTAACAGAACCAGATGTGACAGCCACATCTAAAATGGAGGTTCCCGCGCCTATTCCGGCAACAGCAAAGGAAATTGTGAAGTCAGCCGCAGGGGCATTCGCTTCGGAAGCGATGTTGATGTACAACGAAATGAACCTGAAAAAGCTTGGCCTTTCGGCAAAAGCCTTTGAATATGCATTGAAGGGTTACAGAACCCTGGTTGAACGCGGAAAGGTGATGAAAGACCAGGTGCTTTCCATCTGCGATTTCAGTCAGTCGTCGCGCAGAAAAAGATTTTACGTAATCGATATGGAAGAAAAGAAAGTGC
>CBIHPC010000384.1:0-5301 GCA_966211305.1 uncultured Niastella sp. | reverse complement strand
GGCCATAACAAAACCCCGCAGGTAAGGGTAAAGGCAAGGCCCGACTGACCAAACAGGGTAAAATTAGCGGGCGGAACGCCTAAGAGTTTTTCGAGGGAAAACAACTTTGTGCCAATACTTTCCGCAATCAGGGCGTTGGCCACAAAAAAAGCGCTGAAAAATACAAAGAGCCGGGTAGGTTTATCCTTGATAATAGATTGGATCATCGTAAAAAAAGTATTATCTGGGGCAATAAAAAAAGAAAATTAGCAATTATCAGCCATCCCGGAAAATGTTTCCAAACGGGCTTGCGCCGCAAGATAAATACAAGCAGGAAAAGGTTCACTATTATATTCAGCGCAAATGCGAATAAAATGCCCAGGATAAGCACCAGCGAAACCGCATCGGAAGGCCGCCCCACCTCCAATACAGGATAATACCGCATTACCCACACCAACACAAAGCAAACATTACAAATAAAAGCCACCCGACTGAAAAATATTAAACTTTGCATATAGTCAACTTGCTGTAAAATTGCATTATTTTGCCCAACTATTAATTATTTGCAATAATGAAGAAAACACTCTGGCAACAGGTAATGCCGCATCTGATATCCGTTGCTATCTTTTTGATAGTAGCCCTTATCTTCTGTAAACCCGCGCTGGAAAGCGATGCGGTGATGAAACAGGGCGATATTACCAACTGGGAGGGTATGAGCCACCAGTCGTTCCAATACAAAGAAAAGCATGGTCGTTTTCCATTGTGGATAACCAGTATGTATGCGGGTATGCCGGGTTACCAGGTGGCTATGGATGGGCCTGTAAATCCGCTCGGTTATATTGATCTGGTGCTGCAGTTGGGATTGCCCAAACCCATAAACATGTTCTTTCTTGCCTGCATCACTTTTTACTTCCTTTGCATGGTGCTGCGTGTTCGGCCCTGGGTGGCTGTTATCGGGGGGCTTGCGTTTGCTTACAGTTCCACCTTTCCGCAATTCATCACTGCTGGTCACGATACCCAAATGCTGGCGCTGGCCTATACACCAGCCGCACTGGCAGGCATCATATTGTTGTTCGATAAAAAATATATTAGCGGTTTTATAGTAACCGCCGTATTCACCGCCATTCAGGTTGCACAGGGGCACCAGCAGATCTCTTACTATATGTTCCTGGTGATCGGTATCATGTCGTTGTTCTTCCTCATACAGGGTATTCGTTCGGGTAACGCCGTATTGCCGTTAAAAGCGGTAGGAATTGCAGCGGTAGCAGGAATTCTTGGTATTGCCACCAACGCCGTTTCCCTCATGACCGTGTACGATTATTCAAAAGAATCGAAACGCGGCGGACAACTGGTGATGGATAAACAACAAAACAAAAATGATATTATCGAGGGCGGTAAAACAAAAGGGCTTAGCAAGGAATATGCATTTCAATGGAGCTATGGCTGGGATGAATCCCTGTCGTTGATGTTTCCCGGCGTGAAGGGCTATGGTTCACATTATGCAGAACGTGATGGTGATTATCAGTTATACCCGAAACTCGACGAAAGTTCAAACATATATAAACAACTGTCCGAAAAAATGGGTGCTCCTGACGAACAGGCAGCCAATGAAGCCCTTAATTCAAGCGGTTTTTTATACTGGGGCGATCAGCCATTTACAGTTGGCCCTATTTACCTGGGCGCCATCGTTTGCCTGTTGTTCATTTTTTCAATGGTATACCTCGATGGCAAACACAAATGGTGGATCTTCACCGCCGCCCTCCTCGGTATTTTACTGGCGTTGGGTAAACACTTCCCATCGTTTAACTATTTCCTGTTCGATTATCTTCCTTTCTACAATAAATTCCGGGTGCCTACCATGGCGCTTGAAATTACCGGTCTGGTTATACCTATCGGTGTTGCGCTGGGTCTTGAGAAACTCATTGCCGACCCTGTTGTCGACATGAAAAAGATCAAACTGGCGGCCATTATCACCGCCGCTGTTTTTGTATTGGCTGCCGGCTTGTATTTCGCATCTGACTACAGCAACGAGAACAAACAATATACCGCTGCCGTTACCCAGGCCCTGAACAATCCTGACAAGAACCAGATTGCACAGGCCATAGGCGAGATCAATAAAAAATACAGGCCCGAAGCCGATAATAAGGCTTTCATGAACTATTTGCAAAAGACCGGAGATCCAGGCGCGGCACGCAGTTTACTAACGGCCCTGCGGCAAGACCGCCAGGCGGCATTTGGCAGCACCATAGTACGTTCGCTGATCTTTGTGCTTATTGCCGCAGGTGTTATTTTCCTGTTCATTTTTAAGAAAATAAACGCGGCAATAATGATTGCGGGTCTCGGTGTGCTTACAGCCATCGACCTGCTTACATTCGGCAGCAACTACCTGAATAAATTCAGTTTTGGCAGTAAGGAGAATTATGAAGCATCCGAGTTTCCGCTTACTCCGGCCGACCAAACCATCTTACAGGATAAAGATCCCAATTTCAGAGTACTGAACACAGCTACAGGCGATCCGTTTTCAAGCGACTCACGCACCTCTTATTATCACAAATCAGTAGGTGGTTACCACCCTGCCCGTTTAGGAATTTATGACGACCTGATGGAACATCAGCTGTATAAATACAACATGAACGTGCTGAACATGCTCAATGTTAAATATTTTATTCAGCAGAGCCAGCAGGGCGGTACGGGAGCAGCTATCAATCCCAACGCACTGGGCAACGCATGGTTTGTAAATACGATAAAATATGTGAACGGACCGGTTGAAGAAATGAAAGCGCTGGACAGCTTCGATGCGAGATCAGAGGCCATCGTTGATAAAAAGTTCCAGTCGCAACTAAGCGGCGGCGTTCCTGCCGACAGCAGCGCAACCATTAAACAAACCGCGTTCGACAACGAGAACATAAAATACGAAAGCAACAGCAATGCGCCGCATGTAGCCGTTTTCAGCGAGATCTTTTATAAGGACTGGAAAGCATATATCGACGGCAAAGAAGCACCCATTGCCAAAGCCAACTATGTATTGCGCGCCCTGCTGATACCGGCGGGCAAACATACGATTGAATTCAAGTTTGAACCGGCCGTTTACCAAATGGGCAGTACTATAACGGCCATTACAAGCTGGTTACTGACCTTGCTTCTGGTAGCTTTTATTGGCCGGCTTATATGGTTGGGCGTTAAGAAAAGCAAGCAGTAGATTAATATATTATACCCGTTGCTATCGGCAGCAACGGGTATCTTTTTTTATGAAAGAGAGAGAGATACATATTGCTTCCCTCGTTTCCTATAAAATTTTTCCTCCGGTTATGGGTGGTCAAAGGGCCATTGCATTATTCAGTAAATACCTGGCCAAACATGTACGGTTTACCTGTATCACTACCCGTAATAATGATCCAGCGCAGGCCGAAGGGTACCAATTAATTACGGTTTGGTCCAATTCGCCGCTCCGGTATATCAATCCCTTCACGTTCTTTACCATTCGACAAATCATTCGCCGCCGCCATATCACCCATATACAACTGGAACATCCTTATTTGGGCTGGCTGGGCCTGTTATTGAAATGGTTTACCGGTGTCAGATTGATTGTGCGGTCGCATAATATAGAGGGACTGCGATGGAAGATCCTGGGTAAATGGTGGTGGAAAATGTTGTGGCATTATGAAAAATTTATACACAAACAGGCGCACTATAATTTTTTCATGCAGGATAGCGACCGCCTGTATGCTATAGAACACTTTAATTTGCAACCTCACAGGTGTTTAACCATTACCTATGGCATCGAATGGCAGGCGCCCCCCACCGTTGAAGAAAAACGGTTAGCCCGGCAAACCCTGCTTACACGGCATGGCATTCCTTACGATCATTGCATTTTACTATTTAACGGAGCCTTCAGTTATACGCCTAATTTAAATGGCCTTGAAAGGATCATTCATGAAGTATTGCCTTCCCTGCAAAAAAAGGGGTCATTCAAATACACCATGCTCATATGCGGTAAAGATATCCCGCCTCCTGTTATGCAACTAAACCTGCCTCATTTGATTATAGCCGGTTTTGTCGACGACATTTCCACCTATTTTAAAGGTGCCGATATTTTTTTAAATCCTATTTCCGAAGGCGGTGGCATAAAAACAAAACTGGTAGAGGCGCTGGGCCATAACATGAATGCAGTTTCTACCAACCATGGCGCCATAGGCATAGATACAGCCATTTGCAATGGAAAACTGCAAATAACCGATGACACCGTAAATGGCTTTGCCGAAAATATTATCCGGCTTTCAACCTGTAAAAATGATATACCGCCTGCCTTTTTCGATCATTTTTACTGGGATAATATTGCAAAAAAAGCAGCCTTGTTTATTGAAAAATAACTAATCGGGGTTATTACTTTATACCAAACCGTGCTAAAAATTCATCTTTACGGCGCGTGGCTACCTCTATTATTGCGTTATCGTTCATTTCAATAAGCCCGCCCCTGCCCTTATGGTATTTCTTTACAAAATTCAGGTTTATTATATGGGAGTTATGGATGCGAAAGAAAATTTCGGCAGGCAGGATCTCTTCGTACTCCTTAATGATCCTTGACGAAACATATTTCTGGTTATGGGTTGAATGCACATAGGTATAACCGCCCTTAGCCTCAAAACGAATGATGTCTGCCAACTGGACGAATACCAGCCCTTCATTGTTCGGAAGGGCAATCTTTTGCAGGGATGAATTCGGTTTATTGATATTGAACATCAGGTTCTGCAGCTGCACATTGATGTTCTTGACCCGGATGCGTTCTTTGGCTTTCTGCACCGCCGTTTTTAACTCATCGATACTTACGGGTTTTAACAGGTAATCGAGCGCGCTGTATTTGAACGCCTTCAGCGTATAGGCATCAAAGGCGGTAATGAATATGATCTCAAAATCGATCGGCATTATCTTGTCGAGCAGATCGAAGGCGTTTCCATGAGGCATCTCAATATCGAGAAATACCAGGTCGGGACGGGTTTCGGCAATAAGCGGCATTGCCGTTTCAGCACTAACGGCTTCGCCGATTATCCGAACATCGGGGCAACTTTCGTTTAACAACCCGTGTAAAATGCGGATATTCTTGGGTTCGTCGTCTACAATCAGAGCGTTAATCATACAGCAAAGAAAACTAAATATATTATAAAACGGGAAAACTTATTGTCACTCTGGTTCCCAGGGAATTGTGAAAATTGTCTTCGAGGTCCTCAATCGTCATATCTATTTTTTCACTATGCTCTTTGTTGAACATGGCAATACGGTCGGCGGTTAGCGACAATCCTTTTGACTGGTAATTGATGGGTGAAA
>CBIHPC010000383.1:0-5309 GCA_966211305.1 uncultured Niastella sp. | reverse complement strand
GATTATTTAAGCCATAAACAAATTGGCGCCGATAATATTGCCTGGATGGAGAAGAAGGAAGCCGGGATTGATTTTTTTGCGCTTGGCAACGAGCCGTTCTGGCTTATGGAAATTGATATGGATAAACAGATCAGTTTTCTACGGGTTGATAGCAGTCGACCCACCGTATTTCCTTATGCGCCGGCGGTAATTCAAAACCGCCAGTTTATTTACAAGACGGGCAAAAATTCAGATTCTATGCATATAATTATAACGCCTCAATTCTGCAGCGATGGTATGAGCGATAACTGGTATGAATATAAGGTGGAGGCAAAGTATAATGGAACGATGTATACGGGTTGTGGCGTGAAGCTAAATAGTGAATGGTGAATACAGGTGAAAGCCGAATACAGCTGCACGCTGCAAGCTACAAACGAATTCAAATACAGCCGAAAGCTCAAAGTCAAAGCGAATTCAGAAAGGGCTGCACGCTTCTCATTCTTCAAATTTCACCTTTTCAACCCCGCCTCGTCAACCAGGCAACCAGTTAACTCGTCAACTATCTACTTCACCCCCTTCCTTCTCCGGCAAATGAGCCACATCTTTCCATATCGCTTTTTCATCGGTAAGCGTAAGCTCACCGCCTCTTAGCGCCCGGTAATACGCTTCCCCGGCAGCAATCGCTTCGTCCCTGTCTTCTCCCTGCAAGGCAGCATCGTATTTATCTTTCAGCATTTTTAATTTATCGCTTTTATTCAAAAAGCCAACGGAAATAAAAATGATGAGAAGAAATCCAAACGCTACAAATAATAATTTTTCTGTCAGGGTCATTCGTTCCCGGTTTATTGTAAAGATACCACCTGTTCGTTGCCTGATTATTTAATCTTCCACACATTGTTTTGCCGGTTGGCATCGGGCAACACCTGGTCAGGATCGATGGCAACAGTGGTTACAGCGGCCGTTACCGGAACGGAGAATGTATAACTCGTATGTTGAAACCAGGTTTCTACAGGTAATTGTATCCGCTGTGTGCTGCCGTTGTTGAACGTCAATTGCACAACAACCGGCATAACCATTTTGTCGAGGTTGGCAATCGTAATATTTGCCTTGTTATCGGCTACGGTCACCTGTTGTACCGCCTGGTCGAGCGACCAGTTATGCTGAAACCAGCCGCGCCAGAACCAGCAAAGGTCTTCACCGCTTTCATTATCCATTGTGCGAAAGAAATCTTCAGGCGAAGGATGTTTATAAGCCCATTGCTGAATATATCTTTTGAATGCATAATCAAAACGATCCTGCCCCAGTACATATTCACGCAATAAGTACAACCCAAATGCCGGTTTGAAATAAGAGATCGGATGGCGATAGGTTTCGGGAATTGCATCAGCAGCCATCATCATTGACGGTGCTTTGGGATCGCTTAGCCAGGGAAGAATTTCATCGGCCGGATTGCCACCGCCCGGCGCATACTCACTATCGCGTTTGGGCGCATATTCGCCTTTGTTGAAAGCATCCGAGGCATAAATACCAATAAAGGTATTGAAGCCTTCATCCATCCATGCGCTGCGGCGTTCATTGGAACCTACGATCATGGGAAACCAGTTGTGGCCAATTTCATGTGCCGTTACCCAATACAGTTCCTTGTTCTTATCATTCATACCGTCGAACAGAATACCGGGGTATTCCATACCGGCGGCAATGCCTGCTTCATTGATGGCAACAGGGTAGGGATATACAAACCATTTTTGAGAAAAATGTTCAATAGAAGCCTTCAGGTATTCGGTTGAACGGCTCCAGCCATCATGGCCGTCGCTTTCAACCGGGTAAACCGACATAGCAAGGCATTTTTTTCCATTCGGCAAATTAACCCGCGCGCCATCCCACATAAAAGCTGCGGAAGCGCCAAAAGCTACATCGCGCGTATTATTCATTTTAAACCGCCAGGTAAGCATGCCTTTCCCGACCGGCCTGCTTTTAGGGTCGGTTACTTCTGCTGCGGAACGAATCATTACCGTTTTGTCGCTGGCGCGGGCTGCATTAAGGCGTTGTATTTGTAGTTGAGTAAGTACTTCATTGGGGTTTTGTAATTCACCGGCGCCGGCCACTATCATGTTCCAGGGCACTGTTACACTGTAATCAAAATTGCCGTATTCGCAATAAAATTCACCGCTGCCAAGAAATGGGTGGGTGTTCCAGCCCTGCAGATCATCGTATACGCACATCCGCGGATACCATTGTGCAATTTCATAAATGGTACCGTTCTTAGTTCTTACATAATCTGTTCGGCCGCCAAAAGCGCTCGGAATGGTATAGTGATATTTTATATGAATGTTGACGACGCCGTTTTTTGCCGGCAGCGCCCTTTCCATGCGGATCTGCATACGCGTATCGGTCACAATGTACTTCGCGGGCGTTGTAGCAGCGCCCTGGCTGATCTTCACTTCGTCAATTTCAAAACCTGGAGTGAATTCCTGCGGCTGCTGATCGAACAGGAAATTGCTGCGCGCGCCTTTTTTATAAATGTTCTGTTCGAGCAATAACCATAATGACCTCAATGTATCGGTGCTGTTATTCGTATACTTTATGATCGCATGCCCGGTCAACTGGTGTTTAGCGGTGTCGATGGTTGCCTGCAAATTATAGTCTGCCCGGTTTTGCCAGTAGGCTGGCCCGGGTGCGCCACTTGCCGACCTGATGGTGTTGCCATTATTTTTATAGAAACCCGGTGCAAAGGTTTCTGCCGGATTGAATTTCGATTGGGTAAAACCGGGAAATGAAGAAAGTAAAACGGCCGTGACTGATAATAATAACTTGTACATGCAGGTGTATAATTAACGATCAGCAATATAAATAAAAAAGGTGTGGCACACTTTCAAAGTGTGGCCACACCTGTAATTGAATATTCTAATTAAAATTAATAATCGCTCGGTTTTGGTGCGCCGGTTTTTGGAACACTGTCTTTTTTTGCCGGTGGAGCTGGTTGTGCGGGCGCACCGCCATAATCATCAGCCGATGTGCCGCTTCCATTCATTTCGCCACCTTCTATAAAATCACCTTTGGGTTCGGTCCAGTCGCGGAGGGTATCAATTACCATACCCTCTGGTTTAACAAACGCAACTTTACTGTCGAGCCCCGTGGTTTTGTCTCTTAAACAGTTTGCATAGAAGTAAGCCCAAACCGGTAACGCCACGGAAGAACCCTGACCAACGGCTGTGCTGCTGAAGCGAATGAAACGATCGTCGCAACCCGTCCACACACCGCATAACAATTGTGGTGAGTACCCCATGAACCAGGCATCACTGTTGTCGTTGGTTGTACCGGTTTTGCCTGAAAAATTGGCTACATTGATGCCATAGCTGGCGGCGCGTTTACCGGTACCATGCTTCATAACACCATTCATCATGGTCATAATGTTGTAAGCGGTAGCCGCGCTGATCACTTCTTTACGCTCGGAAGTAAATGACTGCAGCACATTACCATTTTTATCTTCGATACGGGTAATGTACATAGGTTTTACCGAAAAACCGCCTGCAGGGAACATGCTGTATGCATGCATCATTTCGTACAATGAAGTTTCACCACTACCCAGGCATATGGCTGGTACAGGTTCAATTTTGGTTTCCACACCCACATTCTTCAAAAATTCAACAAAACGCACGGCGGCATCATTGCCCTTGTTGCCGAGCTGTTTCATTATAAAGGCGGTTGCGCAGTTACGTGATTGGGCAAGCGCTTCGGCCATGGGCATGGTTTGGTTGCTGCAGGAAGCAGTAGTAGCAGGTACAACTCCGTAGCCTTCAAAGTTCTGTTGTACGTCCTCCACCGGTGTTGTTGGGGTAAAGCCGCCGTTTTCTATGGCAAGGCCATACAACAGCGGTTTAATGGTACTGCCAACCTGCCGTTTTGTACCAATATTTGCGTGGTCGAATTTGTAAGTTTTGAAATCGATACCACCCACCCAGGCCTTTATGGCGCCGGTTTGCGGATCCATGGCCAAAAAGCCTGCCTGTAACATGGCACGGCTATATTTGATGCTGTCATATGGCGTCATTACCGTATCTATCTGGCGTTTTTCGTTCCAGGCGAACACGTTCATCGGCGTTTTTTCAAAGAACGATTTACGGATCTCATCGTCACTTGAACCATTCTTTTTCATGCCTTTCCAGCGATCACTATGTTTCATGGCCGCTTCCAGCACATTTTCATGGTTTTTCCATACAGAACCGTTCTTTATATTTTTTTGCGCACTCAATATTTTCTGCATTTTGGCAATGTGCTTTGAAACCGCATCTTCGGCATATTGCTGCATGCGTGGGTTAATGGTTGTATAGATCTTCAAACCATCTTTATAGATGTTATACGGTTTTCCGGTTGCCGGGTTCTCATGTTCCTTACACCATTTTTTTAATTCTTCGCCCAGTACGCTGCGGAAATAAGGAGCGAGCCCGGTATTTTCATTCAGCTTTTTATAATTCAGTTTTATTGGCTCTTTGCCCAGTGCGTTAGCTTCTGCTTCGGTAATGAAATTACTTCTCACCATTTGGTGTAAGACCGTATTCCGTCTTGGTTTTGCACGGTCGGGGAAGCGGCGGGGATTATAGATCTCGCCTTTAAGCATACCTACGAGTACAGCGGCTTCAGAAGTTGATAAATCGTTGGGTTCTTTTTGAAAGAAGGTTTTGGCGGCATTTCTGATACCATAAACATTATCCCCAAACGCAACCGTGTTCAGGTAAAGCGTAATGATCTCTTCCTTCGAAAAATTGCGTTCCAGCTTTACCGCTATGATGGCTTCCTTTAATTTCTGGATCAAACGCAGAATGATATTACGGGTACCCCAACCTTCGGTGAACAGGTTTTTGGCGGTTTGCATGGTAATGGTACTGGCACCGCCACTGGTACCAAAAGAAGATAATGAACGGGCGAGCGAGCGGCCGTCGATGCCATTGTGCGAAAAAAAGCGTTCATCTTCAGTAGCAACAAGGGCATTGATCACCTGCTGGCTGATCTCTTTATATTCCACATCGATGCGGTCTTCAATTAAGTATTTGCCCATAAGGCTGCCGTCTTCGGCATATACCTGGCTGGCAACAAGTGCGGTGGGATTCGACAACTCTTTAATGGAAGGCATTTTTCCCAGCAAACCGATATTGGCAGCTACGATAAGCAGAATTCCAAATAACAATCCGCTAAAAAAGACCCACCAGAAGATTTTTATTCCCTTTTTCATAGATCAGAGATTATAGGTACAGTACGCTTTGAATTTTAAAAAAGCTAATATAATGACAGGCGCTAAAAATAGTAATAAGCCCTATTATTTTCAACGGTAG